>DAIMHB010000061.1:0-8634 GCA_036723545.1 Beijerinckiaceae bacterium | reverse complement strand
ATTGCTGCCCTCAACGGCCGCACGGTGCAGCGCTTTCAGCGCCGCAGACACGGCCTTTGCATCGCGGGCGCTGCGCCAGGCCTGCAAGGCGGCAATCTGCTCGGCCTCCACATGCGGCGGCACAATCATGATCTGGTCATCGCCGGTGGTGAGCGGGGAAGGCTCCGCCTCCTTAAACCGATTGACGCCGACAACAATTTGCTGGCCGCGCTCAATGCCTTCCAGCCGCGCCGTATTGGAGGCCACCAGCGCCGATTTCATATAGCCGCTGTCAATGGCCGCCACTGCGCCGCCCATGGCCTCGATTTTGGCCAATTCGGCCAGAGCCTCGGCCTTCAGCGCCTCGACTTTGGCGGCAATTTCGGCAGACCCGTCAAAAATATCGCCATATTCCAGCAAATCTGTCTCATAGGCCATGATCTGCTGCATCCGCAGCGACCATTGCTGATCGAAGGGGCGCGGCAGGCCCAGCGCCTCGTTCCAGGCGGGCAGCTGCACCGCGCGGGCGCGGGCATTTTTGGAGAGAACCACCGCAAGCATTTCAATCAAAATGCGGTAAACATTGTTCTCCGGCTGGCTTTCGGTCAGGCCCAGCGAATTGACCTGCACACCATAGCGGAAGCGGCGGAATTTTTCATCCCGAACGCCATAGCGCTCCCGCGTGATGTCATTCCACAGCTCGGTAAAGGCGCGCATTTTGCACAATTCGGTGACAAAACGCATACCGGCATTCACAAAAAACGAAATACGGCCCACAATCTCGCCAAATTCATCCGACGAAAACGTACCGGAGGCCTTCACCTCATCCAGAATGGCGCAGGCGGTGGCCAGCGCAAAAGAGAGCTCCTGCACCGGCGTCGCGCCCGCTTCCTGCAAATGATAGGAGCAGACATTCATCGGGTTCCATTTGGGCAGCTCTTTGGTGGTGAACAGAATCACATCCCTTGTGAGGCGCATGGAGGGCTTGGGCGCAAACACATAGGTGCCGCGCGAGAGATATTCCTTGATAATATCATTCTGCGTGGTGCCTTGCAGCGCGGCGCGCGGCGCGCCCTGCTCATCCGCCACCGCAATATAAAGCGCCAGCAGCCAGGGCGCCGTGGCATTGATGGTCATGGATGTATTCATCTGCGCCAGGGGAATATCGGCAAACAGCGCCCGCATGTCGCCCAAATGCGCGATCGGCACGCCCACCTTGCCCACCTCGCCGCGCGCTAAAATATGGTCTGAGTCATATCCTGTCTGGGTGGGCAGGTCGAAGGCCACCGAGAGGCCGGTCTGCCCCTTGGCCAGATTGCTGCGATAGAGCTTGTTGGACTCGATGGCCGTGGAATGGCCCGCATAGGTGCGGAAAATCCATGGTTTATCGGCGGGGCGCGAAGGGGACATGCACAGGCTCATCAGAATTTATGCTGCAAAGCACAAAGCCTAACCTGCAACACAGCGCAAATCTACCCAACAAAAGTCGCTATGCTGACAATTTGCCACATCTGCACGAATTTTATGCGCATTATGCAAAGGGCCAATGGTGCATTGCAAAAACTCTCTGCTAGAATTGACGCATTGCGGATTAATGTGGGGGCTTCAAATGTCTGAACTTAAAGATCTTTACGACCTTGGCGAAATCCCGCCCCTCGGCCATGTGCCCAAACATATGCATGCATGGGTCATCCGCAAGGAGCGCCACGGCCCGCCGGAAAGCTCGATGCAGCTTGAGGTGGTGCCCACATGGACACTCGACAGCCATGATGTTCTGGTGCTGGTGATGGCGGCGGGCGTCAATTATAATGGCGTGTGGGCGGCGCTTGGCGAGCCGATTTCCGTGCTGGATGCCCATAAGCAGCCGTTTCACATTGCCGGATCGGACGCCTCCGGCGTGGTCTGGGCGGTGGGCTCCAAGGTCAGGCGCTGGAAAGTCGGCGATGAAGTGGTGGTGCACTGCAATCAGGACGATGGCGACGATGAGGAATGCAACGGCGGCGACCCGATGTTTTCCTCCTCGCAGCGCATCTGGGGTTATGAAACGCCGGATGGCTCCTTCGCGCAATTTTGCCGCGTGCAGGACAGGCAGCTGATGGAGCGCCCCAAACATCTCTCCTGGGAAGAAAGCGCCTGCTACACGCTCACCTTGGCCACGGCCTATCGCATGTTGTTTGGCCATGATCCGCACCGCCTGAAGCCGGGCGACAATGTGCTGGTGTGGGGCGCTTCGGGCGGGCTTGGCGTGTTTGGCGTGCAGCTCATAGCCGCAGCCGGCGCCAATGCCATTGGCGTGATTTCGGACGAATCCAAGCGTGATTATGTGCTCTCACTGGGTGCCAAAGGCGTGATCAATCGCAAGGATTTCAAATGCTGGGGCCAGATGCCCACCGTCAACACGCCCGAATATAATGAATGGACGAAAGAGGCGCGCAAATTCGGCAAGGCGATCTGGGATATTACCGGCAAAAAGGATGTGGATACGGTGTTTGAACACCCCGGCGAGCAAACCTTTCCGGTCTCCTGCCTTGTGGTCAAGCGCGGCGGCATGGTGGTGTTTTGCGCCGGCACAACCGGCTTTAACCTGACCTTTGACGCGCGCTATGTCTGGATGCGGCAAAAGCGCATTCAGGGCTCGCATTTTGCCCATCTGAAACAGGCGGCGGCGGCCAACCGCTTTGTGCTGGACCGGCGGGTGGACCCCTGTATGTCCGAGGTGTTCCCCTGGGCGCAAATTCCGCTGGCCCATACCAAAATGTGGAAAAATCAGCACGCGCCGGGCAATATGGCGGTGCTGGTCAATGCCCCGCGCGTGGGCCTGAAAACATTGGAAGATGTGATCGAGGCGGGGGCGTAACTGCCCACACCCTGCGGCCTCACGCCCTCACCCTGAGGCTCTCAAAGGGTGGGGGTGTGTCAAATTTAGCAAGTAGTTGGAATAAAATGCGCTATTCTCCTGAAGATATAAAGCGGTTAGTTGCACATCGTGCTGATATTGACCGCATCTTCATGGAGATATCAGACCATTACATTGTCTACAGATATCAGTCTGATCTTGCAAAAGAACACGCAATTCACGGGTTTTTGCGTAGGTTAGACACGCTAAGATTTTGTATAGATAATATATTTAGTATTTTGCCTCCAGATAAAACTGCTTTTCCCAGTTCTTTTGAATTGATGAATGTTACAGTATATTTACAAGCTTTTGTGTTTAATGCATTTGGATGCTTAGATAACCTTGCATGGATATGGAAAAACGAAAAAAAATTAGAGTTAAATAAAAAACATGTCGGGTTAGGAAAAAAATATACATCTTTGCGAAAATCTTTTTCGGATCAATTCAATTCATACCTAACGGAAATGAATGATTGGTTCGAACATATTGAAAATTTAAGGCACGCTTTAGCGCATAGAATTCCATTATATATACCGCCATATGTTATAAAAAATAGCGAATTAAAACAATACGATCGCATCCAAGATTTAATTGCAGAGGCAGATAAACGATTTGACTCAATTTCTCGCAAGATTTTAGAAACAGAACGTCTCAATATCAGTGAATTTATTCCGATAATGAAACATTCATTCGAAGAAAATTCTCCGTGTATACCATTTCACAAACAGATAATTGTTGATTATCTTACAATCGTTGAAATTGGAGATAAAATCCTAGAAGAGTTAAAAGTAAATAAATTTTAATATATAAATTTATCAATAGCTTATCCACCAGAATTCCCGTGGATGGCCGGATCAAGTCCGGCCATGACAGATAAAGCTAATGCCGGAAATGCCGCACGCCGGTAAACACCATCGCCAGGCCTGCGGCATCAGCGGCGGCGATGACCTCGTCATCACGCATCGAGCCGCCGGGCTGGATGATGGCGGTGGCGCCCGCCTCGGCGGCGGCAATCAGCCCGTCCGCAAAGGGAAAAAACGCGTCGGAGGCCACCACCGACCCCACCGCCAGTGAGGTCGCAAGACCCAGCGCCTTGGCGGCCTCGCTGGCCTTATGTGCGGCAATGCGCGAGGAATCGACGCGGCTCATCTGCCCCGCGCCAATGCCCACGCTTGCGCCCTGTTTGACATAAACAATGGCATTGGATTTGACATGCTTGGCAATGCGGAAGGCAAAGCGCATGTCGCTGAGTTCGGCCTCTGTGGGCGCACGCTTGGTCACGACCTTGAGCTCCATATCATCGACACTGACATTGTCCTTGGATTGCACCAGCAGGCCTCCCGCAAGCGTGCGCACCGTAAGGCTTGGTGCGCGCGGGTCGGGCAAGCCCTTGGTGAGGAGCAGACGCAGGTTCTTCTTCGAGCCGACAATAGCCATGGCCTCATCCGAGGCGCCGGGCGCAATGATGATCTCAGTAAAGATTTTGACGATTTCTGTGGCGGCTTCCGCATCCAGCGGCTGATTCAGCGCCACAATGCCGCCAAAGGCCGAGGTGGGGTCGCAGGCAAGTGCCTTGAGATAAGCGTCCTTTAAGGATGCGCCCGTGGCCACGCCGCAGGGGTTGGCATGTTTGATAATGGCAATGGCCGGGGTATGGGGGGCAAATTCCGCCACCAGCTCAAAAGCGGCGTCGGTGTCATTCAGGTTGTTGAAGGACAGAGGCTTGCCCTGCACCTGCCGCGCATGGGCAACACCATGGCGGATGTCGGCAGTTTTATAAAAAGCGGCGTGCTGGTGCGGGTTTTCGCCATAGCGCATCACCTCGGCCAGATGACCGCCAAAAGCGCGATAGGCGGGCGCGGTCTCGCCCAGTTGCTCGGCCATCCAGTTGGAAATGGCGGCATCATAGGTGGCGGTGCGGGCATAGGCCTTTTGCGCCAATCTTTTGCGCAGCGCCAATGTGGTCGCGCCTTTATGCGCGGCAAGCTCGGCCAGCAGACTGTCATAATCTTGCGGATCCACAATCACCGCAACATCCTGATGGTTTTTTGCGGCAGCGCGGATCATCGCCGGTCCGCCAATGTCGATATTTTCGATGCAATCCTCATAAGAGGCGCCGCGCTGGATGGTGGCCTCGAAGGGATAGAGATTCACCACCAAAAGGTCGATGGCCTGAATATTATGCGCCAGCATGGCCGCCTCATGCTCAGGATTTTCGCGGATCGCCAGCAAGCCGCCATGCACCTTCGGGTGCAATGTTTTAACACGGCCATCCATCATTTCAGGAAAACCGGTGACATCGGAAATATCCCGGGCCGGAATTTTGGCATCCAGCAGAGCCTTATGGGTGCCGCCGGTGGACACCAGCTCAATGCCCCGCGCATGAAGCCCCTGACAGAACGGAATAAGCCCCGTTTTATCCGAAACAGAAATCAGGGCGCGGGTGATGGGAGCAAGACGGGGGTTCATATAAGACTTTCTCGATAGGTGTCGCAGGGCAAAAATATTGCGTTGCAATAGCATAAAAATCAGGCTTGCCAAAACATCTTGAAAAAATCTGTTTTGTCACTGAACCCTTCAGCTTTCTGCTTTCGGCGACACGTCCTGCAAGCTCCAGTTGATCAGGCCGGAGGTGGTATGCACCGCAATCTGAAGGCTGCGGCGGGCACCGGCAACCTGCGCAAAGTGAATGCTTTCCTCGATTTCGGCGGTTTCATTCTCGACACTGAACAGCCAGGCCTGCCCGTCGGCCAGCGTCAGCAACAAGCGGCCTGTGTCCTCATAGCGCTGAATCTGGGTTGTGGGTTCCAGATGAAACCGAAGCGAGGAGGAATGCTGCACCGGCATCTGGCTTTTCAGGGGAATCAGTTCGTCAAGCCCGCTCAGGCGTCGACCATCCGCGCTCAGGGTCAATTTACGGCGATGCAGAATATTATAGGCGCGATACCCGTCATGCGTGGCATCGAGGGTAATGCCGGTCTGGTCAGAGCGATTTTTCATCTCGACCTTACGTGGGCCATCGATCAGCCTTACGCCGTAATATTTCGCCAGCCCTGGCGATAAAAAGCGGGCCGAGGATGTATCCTGATAAACCAGCGCCGAATGCGCCGCCGTATAGCGGCTGGCCTGACGAAATTCCGGCAGGCGGGATTGGGCGGCGCCGCAATTCGTAATGATTTTCGCAGTCCCGCTGGACAATTCAAAGGCCAGAACAGAGGCATGGGCCTCGCAGGACAGAGCCCCTCTGGGCGGCATGCCGGTGTCCATGATCAGAACCGATTTACCGGCCTCACGCCGCTGGTAGCCGGACACATCGGCATTGAGCACGGGCTCAACCTCCGTATCCTCATAAGCAAACAATGTCGCCAGAAGATCAGGATAATGCGTGCTCATACCATTAAACAGCGCGATACTGCCATCGCTGTGACGAAACATGCGCAACATGGGCAACATGCGGTCCATGGCATTTTGCAGGGCCGCAGGCGGGTTGATCCCACGCGCGACATAAAGCTGACGCAAGGGCAGCAGCTCCAGCATCAGGTCAATAAGCACCTGCGGATTGCGGCTGAGATGACCGCCATCGCGCAAAATCTGCCTGTCCAGCTCACGGACAAGTTTGCGGCTGTAATTTTTGCTCAGCCATCCCAGTCCATCCGCACAAAGGGAGAGTTTGGTAATGGCAATCAGAACCATAAGTTTAACCTGCCCTTCCAGCCCCAGATCAAGCTGGCGGATCAGATAGCGCAGGGAACGGGTCAGCGCCCGCATAAACCGCCGGTAAAATTGCAGGTCCACCTGCTCCAGAATCAGCGGGGAATGGCTCAGCCAGACCATCAGCCGCCGCGCCGCCACATCCGGTGCCCAGACCAGCGCAGCCGGTTGTCTGGAGCTCAGGTTCAGCCAGTCCTCAATCAGAGCATGGGCATTCATCCGCGCCAGTGCGGTTTCGGCGGCGCGCAGATGCCGCAACCATTCAAAGGAATGCAAGGTTCTGGCCCATTCAGCCGATGGCGGCGTGATTTCAAAGGGTGAATGGCCATCGGTTTTCACCGTTTTGCCGCCAAAGCTGAAATATCCGGCATAAATATCGTCAGCCAGAGTGGGATCAGCGGTGCGTATATCCTGCGGGGCAAAGCTCAGGCTCTGCGGCACAGGTGTCAGCAGCATGAAAAGCCAGCGCGATGGCGCCCGCACGAGGCTGCGGGCCAAGCGAAGGGCTTCGCTCAGCATCAGGCTCAGAAAGGGCGCAATGTCACGCATCAATTCAACACTCACGCTGCGGCTTTTGACATGTGAAGGCGCAAGCAAAGGTTTGAAGCGGGCATATCATCACCATCAGCCCCTCAGACTGCGCGCGCCAGCACGGCCGCATAGAAACCATCCAACCCCGCCAGCCTGGCCTGTTCATGCGCAAAATCAGACGGCAGCGTGCGCAGATCACCCTCCGGAGTGATGAGCCGCTCAAGCTCCGGCGTAACAGGGTGAAAAAGATCCAAGGCGCTGATCTTCACCCGCATCATATCCGGATGGCGCTGTAAAAACGCATGAATTTGCTGTGGCCCTTCCGCATCTTCCAGCGAACAGACACAATAGACCATACGGCCCTGCGGCTTGAGCAGAGCATAGGCCTTATCAAGCATCTGGCGCTGAATATCGGCCAGCGCGGCAATATCGGCGGGTTGCTTGGTCCAGGCCACATCCGGATGACGGCGGATGGTGCCGGTGGCCGAGCATGGCGCATCCAGCAAAATCGCGTCAAAGCGCGGATGGTTCTCCTCCAGAGTCAAAATATCTGCGGCGCGGATCTCCGCCTCAAGCTTCAGGCGGGCCAGATTTTCACGCACGCGCTTGAGCCGGTAGGCTGAACGGTCAAATGCCGAAACCTTTGCCCCCGCAAGGGCCAGTTGCGCGGTTTTACCCCCCGGTGCGGCACAAAGATCAGCGATGGTTTCACCCGCCCGGGCGTTCAGCAACCGCGCGGGCAGGCTGGCCGCCGCATCCTGCACCCAGAATTCTCCGGCAGCAAACCCCTCAAGCTCCGGAACAGGCTGATGCGCGCGCAGCCGCACCGATCCATTGGGCAAAACCACACCATCCAGCTTTTGCGCCCAGGTTTCGGCATCGGATTTGACGGTGAGGTCCAGAGTTGGTTCCTGCATATGTGCCGCAGCCATCGCTTCCGCTTTGGCCAATCCATAGCTGTGGGTCCAGCTTGCGAACAACCATTCGGGCGTATTTTCAGCCGGCGACGCCACGCTCAAACTCGCCCGGCTGCGAATAATATTGCGCAAAACCGCATTCACCAGCCCGGCAAAAGATGAGGCATTTCGGTCCAGCCGGCTGAGGCGGACAGCAAGGTCAACAGCTGCATGATCCGGCACATCCATATAGAGAATCTGCGCGGCGCCGGTCAGCAGCACATATTCCAGCGGCCCGGCTTTCCGCGGCAGGCCGCGCTCCAGAAAACGGCCAATGCTTTTGCGCAATGTGCCCAAATGACGCAAAGTCACCAGCGTGATGGAACGGGCGAGCGAAATATCACGCTCCTCCATCGAAAATGTCATGGTTTCCGCCGTTGGCCCCTCAAACCAGTCGCCCAAAGCGGCATGATTTTCCAGCACAGCGGCAAGCGCCACCTGCGCCAGCTGGCGCGCGGCAAGGCCGGGATGGTCAGGGATACGGGCGGGCGGCATGGCGCGGGCTGAATTGTGTTTAGCGAAATTGGGTTTTGATGTCGGTTTCAAACGCGTGTCTTGCTT
>DAIMHB010000060.1:0-8727 GCA_036723545.1 Beijerinckiaceae bacterium | reverse complement strand
GGCTGGCGGTTTTGCTCTGTTTCAATCCCTTCACCATCCGCCTTGGCTTTGCCTCTCTGGGCATTGTGCTGATCTATCCATTTATGAAGCGAATCACCTCATGGCCACAGGCTGTGCTGGGTCTGGCTTTTGCCTGGGGCGGGCTGCTGGGCTGGGCGGCCTACACCGGCGCGCTGGCATGGGCGCCTGTCTGTCTTTATGGCGCCGCGATTTTTTGGACCATGGGCTATGACACGATTTATGCCCTGCAAGACATAGCCGATGATTCGATCGTCGGGATCAAATCCACAGCGCGGTTTTTTGGGCAGCATGTGCGGCGTGGCATTGGCCTGCTTTATGCGGTTGCGCTGGGCCTTGCGGCGCTGGCTTTGGTGCTTGCGGGTGCGGGGCTTTGGGGTTGGCTCGGGCTTTGCGGGTTTGCGGCCCATCTTTGCTGGCAGATCACCCGCATCGAGGCTGACAACACCCACCGCGCGCTGATGTTGTTTCGCTCCAATCGTGATGCCGGACTGTTGCTCTTTGCCGGCCTCGCGCTGGAGGCTTGTGTGCGGGCCTATTCATAACAGATGATTTCGCGCGCGCCCTTGAATGAAATATGGGCGCGGGCCAAATCGGGTTTGGCGCGTAAAATCGCATTGCGCCGCCGCCTATATTTGAGGGGTGAGGCGAGACCTTTGCGCCGGTCGGGCCTTGTTCGCGCGGGCAGGGGCCGCAAAGCCCCGCTTTCTGTTTCCACCAGCAGGGGAAGCCGGGTGAAACGGCCCCAGTCCTGCCAGCTTGCCGCAAGGGCATCAAGCTGCTCGAAACGGCCAATTTCAATATTCAGCTCGCGGTTTGCGCCAATCAGATGCAGAGAATAGGCATGATCGGTCTTGTCCTCGCGCGCCACAACCCCCTGATAAAGGTCAAGGTCAATCGTCAGAAACATGATTATGCCCGCCGCAGTGCGGCGCCATGTCAGCCTGTCGGGTGTGACCCAGACATCACAGATCTGGTCGGCCTGAACGGGGTCCTGAATATGCAGGTGGCGCGCAGGCGCACCGGCCATATTCCGAGATAAATTTTGCCTTGCCTGCATGGCGACATCCTGAACAGATCAGGCACACAAAAGTTTCATGTGCTCACCTGCTGAATTAAGGCGGGAATTTCTGCGTAAATAGCTAATTTCACTGGTTAATTTGCAGTGAATGCCGCATTCTGGACTCTTGTCTTCCATCAGGGCGAAAAGCTGGTTAGACAATTACATAAAATTGCAGTGATTGCCGGAAGGTGCTTTTAAACCTTTGCAGGCGGACCGCGAAAGGCGAACAGAATTTGGACACACAGGCTCTCGAACAGATTCATAAGCTGGTTGTGCAGGCCGGTGACATCGCCATGCGGGCCTTCCGCTCCGGCCAGCCCACCACGGCGCAGATTCGCTATAAAAATGGCATGTCGCCGGTGACACAGGCCGATCTGGATGTGAATGATTTTTTGCAGCAGCATTTGCGCGCTCTTTATCCGGATTTTGGCTGGCTGTCCGAAGAAACAGCCGATGATCATGCGCGTTTGGCGCAGGAGAGCGTGTTTATTCTTGATCCGATTGACGGCACCCGCGCCTTCATGGCCGGAAATCCGTGCTGGACAGTTTCGCTTGCGCTGGTCGAGCGCGGTGCAGCAGAACTGGCGGTTCTTCATGCACCGGCTTTGAACCAAACCTTTCTGGCGCGGCGCGGGCAGGGTGCGAGGCTCAATACCGTGGTGCTTTCGCCTTCCGGGCTTTCGCAGCCCTTGTCCGCGCAGTCCCTCGTGCGGGCCGCCGGGCCCAAGCCCATGCTGGAGCTGTGCGCGGCGGCCTTTGCGCTGGAGGTTCACCCCAAAATTCCATCGCTGGCCTATCGTCTGGCGCATGTGGCGGCTGGCGGAATTGATCTCGCGCTGGCGGGTCCGAATGCCCATGACTGGGATATTGTTGCCGCAGACCTCATCCTTGCAGAAGCGGGCTTTTGTCTGAGCGACTTAGATGGTAGGAAACCAATTTATAATAAACAGGAAACGCAACATGGGGCACTTGTCGCGGCGCGCGAACCATTGCACAGAGCAGCTTTGGCGGCTTTGCAGCATAGTTCATAAACGCCGCAATTTTTTAACCCGGACAACAGATATGTCTGTTTGAGCAGCGAGGCCTCACTGATGACCATAGTCGAAAAAAAGCAACTGCCGCATCTGGTTTTGGGTGGCGAATTGAAAACAGTTGGCGGAACCGAGTTTAAAGACCTCGCCGCTGTTGAGCTTGTCGGGCTTTATCCCGATTATGCCAGCGCGCAGGCGGTCTGGAAGGCCAAGGCGCAGGCCACCGTGGATAATGCTCATATGCGGTATTTTATTGTGCATCTGCACCGCATTCTGGATCCGTCCACGGATGTGACCAAAGCCTGATGCAAGATATGCTGAAACGCTTGGGTCGATCTGTCTGGGTGCGTGAATGCGTTGCGTTTTTGCTCACCACTTATTTGCGGTTTGTGCGCATCACTACCCGTTTTGTTTATGAACCGGCAGATTATTTCCAGCGTCTTGAGGCGGAGGGCGCGATTATCGCCACCACCTGGCATGGCCAGCATTTCATCATACATTATGCGCGGCCTCAATCACGCCGTTTTGCTGTGATGATCTCGCGTTCGGGTGATGGCGATATCAATGCGCGGATTGTGCGGCGGGTGGGCATAGAGCCGATTCGCGGTTCGGGTGGAGCGGCAGAATCCATGCACCGCAAGGGGGCTGTCGCGGCATCGCGCCATGTTTTGCGCGCCTTGCAGGAGAATGTTTCGGTGCTGATGACCGCAGATGTGCCCAAAATTTCCCGCAAGGCCGGGCTAGGTGTCATCACTCTGGCGCAGCATTCCGGATGTCCGATCTACCCTGTTGCGGTGGTCACGGGACGCCGGTTTGATTTTGACACATGGGATAAGGCCAGCTTTGCCAAACCCTTTGGCCGCGGGGCCATTGTGCTGGGCGAACCGATTCATGTTGAGGCCGACCTGACCAGCGATGCGCTGGAGGCCAAACGTCAGCAGCTTGAAGCCGAACTGAACCGCATTCACCAGCGGGCCTATGCCCTGACCGGTCATCCGCATCCGGCATTTTCGGAGACTGCGGAATGATCTGGGCCAGTCTGTGGATCGGACTTTACAGGTTGCTGACCCGAATTTTTGGTCTGGTGGCTCGGCCATTTCTGCTCTGGCGCTGTTCACGCGGCAAGGAAAACCGGTCGAGGCTGGGTGAGCGTCTTGGCTTTGCCAGCCGCAAGCGTCCAGAGGGACATCTGGCTTGGCTGCATGGTGCCAGCGTTGGCGAAAGTCTCTCGCTTCTGCCTTTGATCGAGCGGCTTCAGGCTGCCGGAATTCAGGTGCTTTTGACCACAGGCACGGTGACTTCGGCCAATCTTGTGGCCAAACGACTGCCAGCCGGCGCTGTTCATCAGTTTTTGCCGCTGGATGTGCCGCGCTTTGTAAAACGGTTTCTGGACCACTGGCGGCCGGATATTGTCATTTTTGCTGAGAGCGAGCTCTGGCCAAATTTTATCAGTGCGGTGCATCGCCGCGAGGTGCCCCTGATTCTGGTCAATGCGCGCCTGTCGCCGCGCTCCTTTGCGCGCTGGCAGAAAGTGCCCGCCCTTATCGCCCGCCTGCTCTCCGGTATTGACATGGTGCTGGCGCAAACCGCCGATGATGCCGCCCGCCTGATGCAGCTGGGTGCCGCGCGGGTGCTGGTCACGGGCAATCTGAAATTTGACTCGCCCGCACCGCCGGTTCATGCGGAAGACCTCGCTTATCTGACCGGACTGATCGGCACAAGGCCGATCTGGGTTGCCGCCTCCACACATCCGGGCGAGGATGAAATTGTGCTGGCGGTGCATCAGCAATTATCTCTGCGCTTTGCCAATCTTCTGACTGTTATTGTGCCGCGCCATCCGCAGCGCGGGGCCGATATTCTCAAACTGGCGGAAGATCATAAATTGCGTGGGGCGCTGCGCTCCACAGGCGGGCAGCCGATGCGCGATATTCAGATCTATGTGGCCGATACAATGGGCGAGTTGGGTTTGTTTTATCGTCTGGCTGGTTTGATTTTCATGGGCGGCTCTTTGGTGCCGCGCGGCGGACAAAACCCTATTGAGCCGGCCAAGCTGGGCAGTGCCATTCTCCATGGCCCTTATGTGCATAATTTTACTGAAGTTTACCACATTCTGGGCGAGTCGCGCGGTGCTGTGCAGGTGGAAGATGCGGCTGAGCTGGTGACGGTATTGACAGCGCTGTTCGCGGATGTGGGCAAATTCCGCACCATGGCGCGCGCGGCCTTTGATGCCGTGGAGCAGCGCGCGGGCGCGACACGCAATGTCATGCGCGCCATCGAGCCCTATATTGTGCAGATGCGGTTTGACCGCAACCGTATGGATTGACATGCGCGCACCGTCCTTCTGGAACCAGCCTGACACAACGCTTCTTGCCGCAGCCTTAAGCCCGTTCGGTTGGCTGTATGGGGCCTTAACCGCTCATAGAATGGCAAAATCTGGCCTGTCTCTCACGGTGCCTGTGCTGTGCATCGGCAATTTTACCGCAGGGGGGGCGGGCAAAACCCCTGTAGCGGCTTGTCTGGCGCAGGCGCTGGCGGCGCGGGGCGAACGACCGGCCATTGTGTCGCGCGGCTATGGCGGCGCGCTGTCCGGTGCACAGCCCGTGCGTGTTGATGCCGCGCTTCACACCAGCGCTGATGTGGGTGACGAGCCTCTGCTGCTTGCCCGTATTGCGCCCACCTATATTTGCGTGGATCGTGTGGCCGGAGCCCGGGCTGCGCTGGCCGCAGGCGCCACGGTGATTCTGCTGGATGATGGCCTGCAAAATCCACGCCTGACCAAGTCCTGCGCTATTGCTGTGGTGGACAGCGAGGTTGGCGTCGGCAATGGTCTGTGCCTGCCCGCAGGCCCGCTGCGCGCACCGCTCGCAGCGCAATGGCCGCATGTTCAGGCGGTGATCAGCATGGGTGCGGGTGCAGCGGACGCGCCTGTTCTGGCCGAGGCCGCGCGGCGGAAGGTGAGGGTGTTCAAGGCGCGGCTGGTGCCTGATCCGGTTATATCGGCGGCCATTGCCGGCCAGCGGGTATTTGCATTTGCCGGTATTGGCCGACCGGAGAAATTTTTTGCAACAGTGCGGCAAACCGGCGCCGATCTTGCCGCCACACAGGCCTTTCCCGACCATCACCGCTTTACCAAAGCCGATCTCACCTCGCTGGCGCGTCTGGCCCAACAGCGCGGCATTATTCCGGTGACCACAGAAAAAGACGCTATGCGCCTGCCGCCCGAAATGCGCGTTCATGTTGTGGCGCTGCCGGTGACACTTGAAATTGAAGATAAGGACGCGCTGCTGGATATGATTGCCAGCCGGTTTTAGCGCCTGTTTCGCAGTTCACAAATATGGGTCAGATTATTTTTGTGGCTGCGAAAGGTCAATACCCAGCGCCTTCAGCCGCGCCTCGGGTGAGGCATAGGCCTCCTGCGTGTCCACATCCCAATAGCGCAACTCGTCAAGCGGGATCGGGTAGCCAGTGACGGCGCAGCGCACAAAGGCCCCGGGGCGCAGGATGCGAAAATCGCCATCGAGAAACTCAATCACGGCCTCATTCGCGGATGCGGTTTCAATACGGTTCATAAAAACTCCTATTTTCCGATATTAACCGATCCTGTGGCCATATTCCAAGAAAATCCGGCGCAAGGGTGGGTATTTTAAAATAACGAGCCTTGCGGCCCTGTGCTTTTGGGGGGGCTGTCGGGCTTCTGCGGCTCCGCGCTTTTTTTCGATCGCGGGCCATGTTCGGGCAGGGCGGAGACCTTGCCATCCGAAAATTCAAGCGTGAGGCGGGTGAGGCGCTGGGCCATATCCGCCGAGCGGACGGGTGTGCCATTCGCATCCCGCACCAGCGCAAAACCGCGCGCCAAAACCTGTTTATAGCCCAGAGACAGGCGCAATTTATCCAGATTGATCAGCTGCTCGTGGCGACGGCGCAGCTGCGCGGCAAAGGCCGGGGCAAGGCGGGCAGAGAGTGTCGCCAAAGTTTTTGCATCGGACTGCTGACGCGCGCCCGCAAGTGCAATGATTTTGCCAAAGGCACCTTGCAGTTTATCCGCCAGCGTGATCAATTTTTGCTGTTTTTGCATCATATTCTGTTGCAGGGCGCGGGGCAAACGCTGCTCAAGATTGGTCAATCTGCCTTTTTGCGTTGCCAGTTGTGCATGGGGCGACTTTGCGGCCAGGCTCGGACTCAGCCGCGCGAGAACAATGCGCCGACGATCCAGCGTTTTTGCGATGCCGGATTTCATCAGCACATTGAGCATATCCAGCTTTTGACGCGGGCTTGCCAGAACAGTGTCCGCCTGCGGCAGTGCCCGCACAAGTGCGCGCAAATCCTGATTGCGCCGCTGCTGCGCGCGGATCACAGCGCCGAAAAGCCGTGCATTGAGGTCTTTGACCGAGGCAATCAGGTCGCTGCGCACCGGCACCGCCAGTTCAGCCGCGGCTGTTGGCGTGGGTGCGCGCACATCAGCGGCATAATCAATCAGTGTCCAGTCGGTTTCATGGCCGACGGCGCTGATCAGCGGGATGTCGCTGGCCGCCGCCGCGCGCACCACCTGCTCATCATTAAAGCCATTCAGGTCTTCGAGTGAACCGCCGCCCCGCGCCACAATGATCACATCCGGGCGCGGAATGGGCCCGTCCGCCGCAAGGGCATTCAGGCCGAGAATCGCTGCACTCACCTCCGCACCGCAGGTCTCGCCCTGCACCCGCACCGGCCAGATCAGCACATGACAAGGCATACGATCGGCAATGCGGTGCAGAATATCGCGGATCACCGCGCCGGTGGGGGAGGTGATGACGCCGATCACCTGCGGCATATAGGGCAGAAGCTGCTTGCGCGCCTCATCAAACAGCCCTTCGGCGGCCAGCTTTTTGCGGCGCGCCTCCAGCAGGGCCATCAGCGCGCCAAGACCCGCCAGTTCCAGCGACTCAATCACGATCTGATATTTGGATGAGCCGGGGAAGGTGGTGAGCTTGCCGGTGGCCACCACCTCCATACCCTCCTCGGGGCGAATTTTCAGGCGGCTGAACACACCTTTCCAGATGACGGCATCAATTTTAGCGCCTTGATCTTTCAGCGAAAAATAGGCATGGCCGGAGGAATGCGGCCCGCGATAACCAGAAATTTCGCCCCTCACCCGCACATGGCCGAATTCATCCTCGATCCGCCGCTTCAGGGCGGTGGAGAGTTCCGTGACAGTAAATTCGGCGGCGTTGGTTAGGGCTATGTCATTCACCCCGCTATTGAGCCGGTCTTGGCATAAAATTCAAGTCGTTTCAATTTGCCACATCCGGCTCTACGCCTTAAAGATGGGGCAGTTTAACAATTATGGCGTGATGATGAACGTTCTTCTTATCGGCTCCGGTGGGCGCGAACATGCGCTGGCACTGGCGCTGTCCAAAAGCCCGCAGCTTACCCGTCTTTTTATAGCGCCCGGCAATCCCGGCACGGCGACACTGGGCAGCAATGTGGTGCTGGATGTGGCCGACCATGAGGCCGTTGTGGCCTTTTGCCGCATACAGGCGGTTGAACTGGTGGTGATCGGCCCGGAGGGGCCGCTGGTTGCGGGTTTGGTGGATGCACTGGAGATTGCGGGCATCAAGGCCTTTGGCCCGTCGAAAGCCGCCGCGCAACTGGAAGGCTCGAAAGGCTTTACCAAAGACCTCTGTGCGCAGGTTCATATTCCCACCGCCGCCTATCAACGCTTTGCCGGCAAGGCGGAGGCGCTGGCCTTTGTGCATCAGCAGGGCGCGCCCATTGTCATCAAGGCGGATGGTCTGGCTGCGGGCAAGGGCGTTGTTGTGGCCATGACGCTGGCCGAGGCGGAAGCCGCGCTGGAGATGATTTTTTCCGGCGCGCTGGGCGAGGCGGGCGCCGAAGTGGTGATCGAGGCCTTTCTGGAAGGCGAAGAGGTCTCGTTTTTCGCGCTTTGCGATGGCAAGGTGGCGGTGCCTTTTGCCTCGGCGCAAGACCATAAACGCGCTTTTGATGGCGACCTTGGCCCCAATACCGGCGGGATGGGGGCCTATTCGCCCGCACCTATCATGACAGCGGCGATGGAGGCGCGCGTGATGCACGAGATTATCCAGCCGACGCTGGACGGCATGGCGGCGCGCGGCACACCCTTCAAGGGCGTGCTGTTTGCCGGATTGATGCTGACCCAAACCGGCCCGCAACTGATTGAATATAATGTGCGCTTTGGCGATCCGGAAACGCAGGTGATGCTGCTGCGGCTGCAAGATGATCTGCTGAGTTTGCTGCTGGCCTGTGCCAGTGGCACATTGACGGATAAACCGGTGCACCTCTCGCCGCAGACAGCGCTGACCGTGGTTTATGCGGCGCAGGGCTATCCGGGCACTTATGAGAAAAACACCGAAATCCGCGGGCTTGAACAGGCGGCGCAGGTGGAGGGTGTGACTATTTTTCATGCCGGAACCACGCAGCGCGAGGGCAAAATAGTTGCGACAGGCGGGCGGGTGCTCAACATCACCGCCCTGGCGCCGGATGTGGCGCAGGCCCGCGCCCGCGCCTATGCCGCTTTGGACACAATCGACTGGCCGCAGGGCTTTTATCGCAAGGACATTGCCTGGCGAGCCTTGGCCAAACCATAGGGCGTAGATA
>DAIMHB010000059.1:0-8781 GCA_036723545.1 Beijerinckiaceae bacterium | reverse complement strand
ATCTTTGATAGAGGCCGGCGTCGATGTGGATTTCCCGCGCGTCTGGCGGGCTGATGCGGGCCTTGACCAGATTGCCCAGGCGGCGGGGCGCTGCAACCGCGAGGGCAAGCGCCCGCTTGAGGAGAGCATCGTCACTGTGTTCAAGCCGAAAGACCATGCGCCGCCACGCGAAATTGCACAGCTTGCTGCCGACTTTGCCCGTATGGCGGATAAATACCCCGATTTACTCTCGCCGGAGGCCATAAATGCCTATTTCAGAGAGGTGTTCTGGCGTAAGGGCGCGGATTTGCTCGATGCAAAGAAAATTCTGGCGCAATTCAAGATCAGCGCAGGGGCGTCTCTGAATTACCGGCAGGTGGCGCAGGATTTTAAATTTATCGAAAGCGGGCTCACACCGATTGTCATTTCGGGTGCGGCCAAAGTGGCAGATATTCTGGCGACGCTGCAAAATCCTGATGCCTCGCCCGGCAAGGCCGCGCGCGAGCTGCAAAGCTACATTGTGCAGGTGCCGCCCAAGGATGCCGCGCGCCTTATCAGCAATGTGCGCGCCAAATATTGGCGGCCGGATCTCTGGGGTGACCAGTTTCTGGTGTTGGAGGACACAAGCCTCTATCGGCCCGAGGTGGGGCTGATGTGGGAGGATGCGGATGTGTTGGATGATGGGATATTTTGAAGGAAACAGTCCAATGTCACACGGAATAAAGCTGCGGGTTTCGGGCGATCATGCCTTGTTCACCCGCCCTGAAATGAAGGTGGAGCGTGTTTCTTATGATGTGATGACGCCCTCGGCCGCGCGCGGTATTTTGGAGGCGATTCACTGGAAACCGGCGATTGTCTGGGTGGTTGATGCGATCCATGTGCTCAAACCCATCCGTTTTCAGTCCATTCGTCGCAATGAGGTGGGGCATAAAGCCCCTCATGGCAAAATCAAAACCGCGATGAACCGCGACAGCCTTGAGGGGCTGCATATTCTGGTGGACGAAGACCGCCAGCAGCGCGCTTCAACGCTTCTGGTGGATGTGGATTATATCATCACGGCGCATTTTGAATTCACGCCCAAGCGCGGGGATGACGACAGCGAGGGCAAGCACCTTGATATTTTCAACCGGCGCGCCCGCCGTGGCCAGTGTTTTCACCATCCGTGTCTGGGCACCCGCGAGTTTCCGGCGCGCTTTTCGCTGATCGAGCCGGACACGCCGCTGCCGCCCGCGATTGCGGAGAGCCGCGACCTTGGCTTCATGCTGTGGGATATCAACCACGCCAGCGACCGCTCCTCGATGTTTTTCCGCGCCCGCCTTGAAGATGGCGTGATGAGGGTGCCCGCGCCCGGCGCGCAGGAGATTTGCCGATGACCATTCTTGCCTCTCTCAACCGTGCTTATGACCGGCTGGCTTTGCGCCATGAGGTGCCGAGCTTCGGGTTTTCATCCGAGAAAATCAGCTATGTCATTTCGCTTGAAGCGGATGGCCGTGTGGCGGGCATGCCGATCGACTGGCGCGATATGTCCGGCAAAAAGCCGGTGCCGCGGCTGATGCCTGTTCCTGGTTCAAACAGAACGTCAGGCATTGCACCAAACTTTTTATGGGACAAAACAGCTTATGTTCTCGGAATTACCTCTGGCGAAGGCAAGCGAATACGCGAAGAGCATGAGGCCTTTAAACAATTTCATTTCAAGCATCTGGCAGGAACGTCGGATGCGGGGTTGATCGCATTTCTTGGATTTTTAGACCAATGGACGCCCGAGCAATTTGCGAATCAAAACTGGCCGGACAGTATGAAGGATCAAAACATTATCTTTATGCTGGAGAGTGAGCGGCATGAGAGGGTTTTTCTTCATGACAGACCCGCTGCCAAACTTATATGGTCTAAATTGGCTTCGGAGAAAGCGCGGCCTGAGGCCATATGTTTGATTTCTGGAGAAAAGGCCCCCGTTGCGCGGTTGCACCCAAAAATCAAGAATGTCTGGGGAGGGCAATCGTCCGGCGGTGCCATTGTTTCGTTTAACAGCGACGCCTATGAGTCCTACGGCCATGAGCAGGGCGACAATGCGCCGGTTTCCGAGGCGGCGGCCTTTGCCTATACCACCGCGCTGAACAAATATCTGGAAAAGGACAGCGGCCACCGCATCCAGATTGGCGATGCCTCCACCGTGTTCTGGGCTGATGCGTCTGACGCCGGAACAGCGCAGCAGGCCGAAAGCTTATTTTCTGCAATGTTGAACTATAGCGATGTGGATGAAGAGGCTGAGGCGCGGGACCATGTCAAACCGATTCTGGAGGCCATCCGGCAGGGGCAGCCTTGGCAGGCCTTGAATCCGAAGCTGGCGGAAGGCACCCGCTTTTATGTGCTGGGGCTAGCGCCCAATGCTGCGCGCCTGTCCATCCGCTTCTGGTTTGATAATGATTTTGGCGAACTGGCCAAGCATTACGGGCGCTTTGTGGCGGATATGAAGATTGAGCCGCCGGACAAGGACGCCAATATTGCGTTGTGGAAATATCTGCGTGAAACCGCTGTTTTGGGCAAAAGCGAAAATGTGCCGCCCAATCTGGCCGGTGAGTGGATGCGCGCCATTCTGTTAGGCACAGCCTATCCGCTGACCTTGCTCAACGCCGTTCTGATGCGCCTGCGCGCGGATGGCGATGTCAATGCACGGCGTATTTCGATTTTAAAAGCCATTCTCATCCGAAATTTCAACTCAGAGGAGGCGCCCGTGGCGTTTGATCCCGACAACAGAAATAAAGGTTATCTTTTGGGGCGGCTGTTCGCGCTTTACGAGCAGGTGCAGAGCGCCGCCCTCGGGCGCAATGTCAACGCGACCATCAAGGACAAGTTTTACGGCGCGGCATCGGCGCAGCCGCGCAAGGTTTTCGCCTTGCTGGAGCGGGGCTCGGCCAATCACCTCTCGAAAATCGGCAAGCAGATGCCGGGATATAAAGTTAATCTTGAAAAGCAGCTTGGCGAAATTATGGGCCATATGACGCCCGCTGATGATCCGTTTCCCACTGCGTTTTCTGCTGAAGAGCAAGCTCTCTTTGGCCTCGGCTATTACCATCAGCGTTTTTTCAAACCTAAACCAGAGGAAGCCGCATCATGAGCCATTTGAACCATCGCTATGATTTTGTTGTTGTGTTTGATGTTGCCAAGGGCAATCCGAATGGCGACCCCGATGCGGGCAACATGCCGCGCATTGACCCCGAAACCAATCATGGTCTGGTGTCCGATGTCAGCCTGAAGCGCAAGGTGCGCAATTATATCGAGCTGGCCAAAACAGGCGAGGCGGGTTTTCGCATTTATGTGCGCGAAGGCTCAATTTTGAACGAGACACATCGCGAGGCCTATAAGGCATTGCGTCCGGACAATGAAAAAGTGGCGAAGGACAAAAGCCTCAACCCACAAAGCGACGAAGAGGCGCTCAAATTGCGCGATTTTATGTGCAAAAACTTCTTTGACGTGCGCACATTTGGCGCGGTCATGAGTACTAACATTAATTGCGGGCAGGTGCGCGGGCCGGTTCAAATTTCATTCGCGCAATCCGTTGAACCGATTGTGCCGCAGGAAATTTCAATCACCCGCATGGCTGCCACAAACGAGAAGGAAAAAGCGGCGAATCTGCAAGGCACCGACGATAATGAGCGCACCGAAAACCGCACCATGGGCCGCAAACACATCGTGCCTTATGGGCTCTATCGCGCGCATGGGTTCATTTCGGCCAAATTGTCCGAGCGCACCGGCTTTTCAGACGACGATCTTGAGGTGTTGCTGGAGGCCGTGGCCAATATGTTCGAGCATGACCGCTCTGCCGCGCGCGGCGAGATGGCGGTGCGCAAATTGATTGTGTTCAAACATGACTGCGCGCTGGGCAATGCGCCGGCGCATAGCCTGTTTGAGCGCGTTCACATTGGCCGCAATATTGACGGGGCATTTCGTAAGATCGGCGATGTTGGCATCGATAATCGTGCGCCCGCCCGCAGCTTTGGTGATTATATCGTCTCGATTGACACCACCAACCTGCCGGATGGTGTCAGCATTATCGAGCGCGTGTAGGTGACAGAGCCCGAAGCCCTAGACGAGCGGATGGCTGAGCCGATTCCATTGTCGGCTCAGCAACATGCGGTTTATTGTTTGCGGCAGGCGGCCTTGATTCATCTGGAGCGGCTGTGGGCGGAAAATCGCTTCACAGCCGAAGGGCAGGTGTTGCATCAGGTGGCGGATAAGCCCAGCCAGCGCACTCTCAAAACTGTTCGCCGAGTTACCAATCTGCCGCTGGCCTGCCGCGCTTTGGGCATTGCGGGGCAGGCGGATCTGGTCGAGTTTCATAAAACGGCCAGTGGCGAAGTGGCTTTTCCGGTGGAATATAAGCGGGGCAAGCCCAAGCTGCACCGCGCCGACGAAGTTCAGCTCTGTGCGCAGGCGCTCTGCCTTGAGGACATGACCGGGCAAGCCGTGCCGGAGGGCGCGCTTTTCTATGCCGAAACCAAAAGGCGCGTTCTCGTGCCCTTTGATGCCGGTTTGCGCCAGCTCACGCTTGAGACGATTGCGCAGTTGCGCGGCATTTTCACCACGCTGAAAACACCACCGCCGACGCTGCTGGTGCAAAGATGCCGCGCCTGTTCGCTTGCGGACTTGTGCCGCCCGAAAACCGTCATCCGGCCCGCTGGCGTATGGCGGGACCGCATGACCCGGACGATGGTCGAGACAACGGAATTTTCGCCATGAAAAAGCTGCTCAACACAATTTATGTGACAACTCTGGGCAGCGCGCTGCGCAAAGATGGCGAAAATCTTGTTGTCGAGAATGAGTCCGTTATCATCGGGCGGGTACCGTTGCATATGCTGGCCTCGGTGGTGGTGTTTGGCAGCATTTTTCTCTCGCCCGCTTTGATGGAGGGGTGTGCCTCGCATGGCATCACCATTGTTTTGCTCGACCGTAACGGGCGGTTTCAGGCGCGGGTTGAGGGGCCGGTCAGTGGCAATGTTTTGCTGCGCCGCGCGCAATATAAGGCCTCCGATGTGCCGGATGATATTGTCAAAAGCATTGTGCTGGGCAAAATCTCCAACCAGCGGGCGGTGCTGATGCGGGCTTTGCGCGATTATGGCGCTGAATATGACGCCCCCACCAGCGCCCGCCTGACTCAGGCCACCGAGCGGATGGCGCAAAACTTGAGCTATATCAACGTCAACCGTCTGGGTGTGGATGAGCTGCGCGGCATGGAGGGTGACGCTGCCCGGCTTTATTTTGGCGTGTTTAATGCGCTCATCCGTTCGCCAGACCCTGAGCTGGCCTTCACAACGCGCTCCCGCCGTCCGCCGCTGGACCCGATCAATGCGCTTCTGTCCTTTCTTTACACGCTCCTGACCCATGATTGCCGCAGCGCCTGCGAGAGCGTGGGGCTTGATCCGGCGGTCGGGTTTCTTCACCGCGACAGGCCGGGGCGGCCCAGTCTGGCGCTGGACTTAATGGAAGAACTGCGGCCGATTCTGGTTGACAGGCTGGTGTTATCGCTTGTCAACCGGCGTCAGCTTCGGGCGACAGATTTTGAAATCCGTGATGGCGGTGCCGTTTTTCTTACCGATGAGGCCCGCAAAACAGTGTTGACGGCCTGGCAGGAGCGAAAAAAGGAAGAGCGCAAGCACCCATTTCTGGAGGAGACGACGCCGCTTGGGCTGGTGCCCTTTGTGCAGGCGCAGTTGCTGGCGCGGCATGTGCGTGGTGATCTCGACGCCTATCCGCCATGGTTCTGGAAATAGCAAGAGGTGAGGCAATCAGATGATGGTTTTGGTCACCTATGACGTCAATGTTACCGAAGCGGGCGGGGCAAGACGCTTGCGCCGTGTAGCCAAAACCTGCCAGAATTATGGCCAGAGGGTGCAGAATTCAGTGTTTGAAATTGAAGTTGACCCCGCGCAGCTGGTGGCCCTCAAGAGCAAATTGGCTGCAATTATACAGCCTGAATTGGACAGTTTGCGTTATTATAATCTGGGCGCAAACTGGGAGCGCCGCATTGAGCATGTGGGCGCAAAAGTGTCGGTTGATCTTGGCGGCACTTTGATTGTTTAGAGCATGATGTTTTATCTGGGCATTCTTTATGTGCACCCCTTCTCACCGTCCTCCTGAAGAGGCCGCAGGCCGTTGAGAGGGATGGGCGAGGGAGAAAGACTAAAATGAGGGGCATTTATCATAAAAATGCCTCATCTTGGGCTCTCTCCAATCACGGCGAGGGAGTCGTTTGTGTTCAAATGCAACAGACTCCAGCGAGGATTATTCAGTGGCACCGCCCCAGTGCGAACCTCAAGCATGACGCAAAACCCTGATATGTTCGCACCCTTGCTAAGCCTATAATTTTAAAACCAAAAAATATATGAGTCTTACTTTGTGCGCCGCTCGGCGTTGGGCAACCGTCATGTTCGCGCACTCATCCGACTTTTCTCATGCCATGCAATATGTTAGGAGACAGGCGTCGCCCCCCTCACGGGGGCGTGGATCGAAACTTATCCGGAACGGTAGACCGCCCTTTCTACAGCCAGTCGCCCCCCTCACGGGGGCGTGGATCGAAACCAAGACTGGGCCAAAACCGACAAGCCGTTCCAATGGTCGCCCCCCCTCACGGGGGCGTGGATCGAAACCCAATACGCCCGATGTGCTTGACACCAGCCGCTGTCGCCCCCCTCACGGGGGCGTGGATCGAAACAAAGCGCCGGGGCCAACGTAACCATCGCGCTCGGTCGCCCCCCTCACGGGGGCGTGGATCGAAACCGGTTGAATCGGGGACAGAAATTATCGCGGGCGATGTCGCTCCCCTCACGGGGGCGTGGATCGAAACGACAGCCCAGCCGTAGGTTGGTTTTTTATCCGCGTGGGGTGAGACACTCCTTCCAGTCTGATGGCCGCCAGCCGTCAATCATGGCGGATATGGCAACGGATGCGGGGCCGGTTGGCCCTTCGCGGCGCTCCCAGTCCCGAATGGACTGGCCGACATCGCGGCCGGATAATTTGAGCAGGCGGCCCATTTCGGACATGTGTAATGGCCGGTTGAGGCCCCATGCAAAACCAATGGTGGCGCGGGCGTCGTAAAGCTCTTGTCCTGTCATAATTTCCCTCTTGGTTTGATCATGATTCGGCTCAATGTTGGATTTTTAGGGGCGGTCAAAAATGTTGCCTCCTCGCGGGGGCGTGGATCGAAACGTTAGGCGTTTTTTAGACCTTGTTGGCAAAACACGTCACCCCCTCATGGGCAGGTCTATCACCCATATGCGATAGCCCCCCTCCCTCATTCTGAGGAGGCCGCAGGCCGTTGAGAGGGATGGGGCGAGGGAGATAAAGGCAGCAGACTCTAGCCGTCATATCCGGCCTGCATCTGGGTCAGAACAATGCGGATCAGATCGGCACTTCGTTTGGCTCCAAGTTTTTTCATAATATTGGCGCGGTGCTGCTCAACCGTGCGCGGGCTCAAGCCAAGTTTGCGGGCCGCCTCCTTATTGGAATCGCCCTTTATGAATATAGCCAGCGCATCGGCTTCTCGGCGGGTCAAAGGCGGGCAGCCGGGAAAATGAAACGGCCTTGTCCTGTCCTCAGGCGGGCTTTGTGGATCAGGAGCCCGCTGTTTTGGTGCGGAAAAGGCTGAAATTGCCGCCATAATCCGGGCCAGAAACTCATCCCTGCGAATGGGCTTCTCGATGAAATCCGCCGCTCCGGCCTTCATGGCGCGCACCGCCAGAGCAATATCGCCTTTGCCCGAAACTATTAAAACCGGTGCCGGATAATGCGGAGCATTGAGCTGGCTCAACAGCTCCAACCCCGACAGTCCGGGCATGGACAGGTCGAGCACAACACAATCCGGCTTCAGGCTTTTGTCTTTGATAAAGGCAAACCCGTCTGAAAATCCGGTCACCTGATAGCCGGCATGGGTTAAAATGAGCGACAATGTGTGGCGCACAGCATCCTCATCATCCACGACAACAATATGCCCTGCACTGGAGCCGTTATTTTTTTGCAACTGATGTTGCAATGATAGATTCTGTGTCGACATGTGATTGCGACCCACCAGAAAAACCTGCACCAGAACTATGATACATTACGGATATGTTAGGATTGTTTTCGACTCGAAACCATCATGAGATGAAACAGCTTCATATTAATTTCTCATGACCATATATAAATAATATTATCCATAATATATAAAAGAGATGACATAGTCTTAGTCTATACTGTCTTCAACAATCGCAATAATATCTTTCATAATCTGATTCATTTCAAAGTCTTTTGGCGTATAAACCGCACGAACACCTTCGCTCAACAGTAGTTCTGCATCTTCAGGTGGAATAATTCCACCAACAACAACATGAGTTGTAAGTTTGGTTGCTTTAATCTCGGCCAGAACATCGCGCACCAGCGCCACATGCGAACCGGAGAGAATGGAGAGACCAATGCAATGGGCATTTTCCGCCCCCGCCGCGGCCACGATTTCCGCAGGCGTGAAACGGATACCGGCATAGGTGACATCCATGCCAATGTCGCGGGCGCGCACGGCAATCTGCTCGGCACCATTGGAATGACCATCCAGCCCCGGCTTGCCGACAATAAATTTGATCCGGCGGCCTAATTTCAGCGATACACGCTCCACTTCGGCACGCAGACCGTCCAAGCCGTGGTCGCCCTGCCGCGCCTGCGCACTGACACCGGTGGGCGCGCGATATTCACCCCAAACTTCGCGCAGGGCTGCGCCCCATTCACCCGTGGTGACGCCTGCTTTCGCCGCCTCAATCGAGGCCGGCATGATATTGC
>DAIMHB010000058.1:0-8824 GCA_036723545.1 Beijerinckiaceae bacterium | reverse complement strand
GATGTCGATGGCCATCCGGATGACCCGTCGCTGAAGCTGGCCTTGGAAGAACTGGCCTTTTTCTCGAAAGAGGTGCGCATATTGGGCACCTATCCCGCCCATGCTTACCGCATAGAGAGCCAGCGCGGCGCGGTGTGAGGGGCCCCTCTCCCCGTCATCCTGAGGAGGCCGCAGGCCGTCTCGAAGGATGGGGGGAGAAGGCAGCCGATTCCTTTAAAAGGCAACACACTCTAAGATAAATTTATGTGGATGGCCGGATCAAGTCCGGCCATGACCTGCTGTAATATGCAGAATGGGTCGTGATAGGCGATCTTGATCCGCATATCTTAAAACAGATCAGCAAATGAAACTTTACGCATTCATAAGCGTTGTTACACATAATCCACACGCGTCAGATACAGCCCGTCGGCAGGGGCCACCTGCCCGCAGCGGGCGCGGTCTCGCGCGTTCAATGCGCTGACAAGATCATCGGCGCTCCATTTGCCCGAACCCACATGCTCCAGACTGCCCACCATGGAGCGCACCTGCCGGTGCAAAAATGAGAGCGCCGAGACGCGGATTTCGATCATATCGCCGCGGCGCGCCACATCAAACACATCCAATGTGCGCACCGGACTGTTGGCCTGACATTCCGAATCCCTGAAGGTGGAAAAATCATGTTTGCCCAGCAGGTTTTGCGCCGCGCTGTGCATGGCCTCGGCGTCCAGCCTGCGCGCCACATGCCAGACATAGCCGCGCTCCATCACTGCGGGAGCGCGGCGGTTGAGAATTTTATAGAGATAATGGCGCTGCAAAGCTGAAAACCGCGCCTCGAAGGTCTCCGGCACCTGCTCTGCCGCAATCACCGCAATGCGGTGGGCGCGCATATGCGCATTGATGGCATCGCGCACTTTGTCCTCGCGCCAGTTTTTGGCTATATCGACATGCGCCACCTGTCCCGTGGCGTGAACGCCCGCATCGGTGCGCCCCGCGCCCTGAATCTGCAGGGTTTCGCCGGTAAAGCGAAAAATCGCCTCCTCAAGCGCCTGCTGCACCGAGAGGCCATTGGCCTGCCGCTGCCAGCCGCAATAGGCGCTGCCATCATATTCTATCGTCAGCTTATAGCGCGGCATCAGGCGAGAACCGTGCCAAGGGGCACTTTGGTGCCGCGCAGGAATTCTTCAGCCGAAACAGCGCCTTTGCCCGCCCGCTGCACGGTCAGAAGCCGCAGAGCCCCTTGCCCGCAGGCAATGGTCAGGTCCTGCAACACCGCGCCCGCTTGACCTTCGCCCTGCGCCACCTCTGCCCGCAACACCTTGACCCGCTCTGTCCCGCGGCCAAAATCGCCCTCAAAAAACGCCCCCGGAAAGGGCGAGAGGCCACGGATATGATTATGCAGCACTTGCGCAGGCCAATTCCAGTCTATCCGGCATTCGGACTTGTCAATCTTTTGCGCATAAACGGCTCCAATCTCGCTTTGCGGGGTAAAATGCAGGGTGCCGCGCTCCAGCGCGCCCAGCGCCCGCACTATGAGATCTGCCCCCACCTGCGCCATTTGATCATGCAGCTCACCGGCGGTTATGGTGGAGGGCAGAGGAATGCGTTCGGCAAGGCCAATGGCACCGGTGTCGAGGCCCTCATCCATCTGCATCACCATGATGCCGGTCTCTGCATCTCCCGCCATCAGGGCCCGCTGAATGGGCGCGGCGCCGCGCCAGCGCGGCAACAACGAGCCATGCAGATTGAGGCAGCCAAATTTCGGCGCATCGAGAATGGCTTTGGGCAGCAGCAGGCCATAAGCCACCACAACCGCCACATCCGCCGCATGGCTGGCAAATAAAGCGGCGGCCTCTGCACTGCGCAAGGATTTTGGCGTATGGACAGCAAGGCCAAACCGGTCGGCCAATTCATGCACGGGCGAGCGTTTTTCGGCCATGCCGCGCCCGGCGGCCTTGGGCGCGCGGGTATAGACCGCCACAATCTCGTGGCCCTGCGCGATGAGGGCTGACAGGCTGGGCACAGAAAAATCGGGCGTGCCCATGAAAACAATGCGCATCAGTTGGTCTCTTCTGCCACAACAGGGCCATCTGTTTCGCGCCGCGCCGCCATTTTGGTGAATTTTTTGATCACGCGCTCACGCTTCAGGCGCGAGATATAGTCAATGAACAGCTTGCCATTGAGATGGTCGATCTCATGCTGAATGCAGGTGGAGAGCAGGCCTTCCGCCAGAATCTCCTGCGTTTTGCCATGCACATCCTGAAACTTCACCCGCACCGAAGCGGGCCGTTCCACCTCCTCATAATAATCAGGAATGGAGAGGCACCCCTCCTCATAGACCGACATTTCTGCCGAGGACCAGATGATTTCCGGATTGATGAAGGCGATAGGCTCCGGCTTTTCCTCCTTGCCGGCCACATCAATGGTCACCACGCGCTGCATTGCGCCAATCTGCACGGCGGCAAGCCCCACGCCCGGCGCATCATACATGGTTTCAAACATATCATCTGCCAGTCGCTGCAAAGCCGCGTCAAAGGTGACAACAGGGGCCGAAATCAGGCGCAGACGTGTATCGGGCAAAATAACAAGCGGGCGAATGGCCATGGCAGGTTCCTTATCTTTGCCTTCACATAATCGCCGCAAGGTGAGAGGTCAAATATTTCGGTGAAAAATGAAAATATTCGTTCTTTCTTTGTTCACAAAGGCTCGGACTTCGGCTAGGCTGACGCCATGAATCAGGTGCTCTTTATCATTGGCGGTATGCCCGTCACAGTTCTCATGGCTGCGGGCCTTGGCCTTGCGGCGGTGTTGGCCATGCTGATGGCCATGGCTGTGCTGACCGCAAAGGCCAGCCGCCAGACACAGGACAACAGCCAAGCCGCCATGGACCGCCAGCGCGACATGGACGAGAAAATGGCGGCTCTGATGCGCGCCAATGCCGAACTCACCGGCCGGGTGCAGACCATGGCCGAGGTGCTCAGCGCCCGCCAGCAGGAACTGGCCAAGCATGTGGGCGAGCGGCTGGACTCCGTCAGTCACCGTATGGGGCAAAATCTCGAATCCTCCACAAAAACCACCGGCGACAACCTGACCAAACTCAACGAGCGCCTTGCTGTGATTGACTCGGCACAGGCCCGCCTGATGGGCCTGACGCAAGAGGTGGTCAGCCTCAAGGATATTCTCGCCAATAAGCAGACACGCGGTGCCTTCGGGCAGGGGCGGATGGAATCCATCATTCGGGATGGCCTGCCGCAGGGCGCTTATGAGTTTCAGGTGACATTGTCCAGCGGCACAAGGCCCGACTGTCTGATCAAATTGCCCAATGACCCGCGCGGGCTGGTGGTGGATGCCAAATTTCCGCTTGAGGCCTTCTCGGCGCTCAAAACCGCCACAACGGAGGAGGATCGCCGCGCCGCCAACGCCCGGGTGCGCAGCGACATCAGCAAACATATCAAAGACATAGCGGATAAATATTTCCTGCCGGACGAAACGCAGGATCTGGTCATGATGTTTGTGCCCTCTGAGTCCATCTATGCCGATCTGAACGAATATTTCGACGATGTGGTGCAAAAAGCCTATAAAATGCGGGTGATTATCGTCTCGCCCTCGCTGCTGATGCTGG
This sequence comes from Beijerinckiaceae bacterium, assembly GCA_036723545.1. Lineage (GTDB taxonomy): Bacteria > Pseudomonadota > Alphaproteobacteria > Rhizobiales > Beijerinckiaceae > JANXSV01. The sequence goes on along the minus strand of DAIMHB010000058.1, from coordinate 5,226 downwards.
CGGTGCAGGTGATGCAATCCATTGTGCGCGACAGCCAGATGCGCGAGCAGGCGCATATTATTCAAAAAGAGGTGCGCATTCTGCTTGAGGATACGGGCCGCCTGCGCGATCGTGTCGTCAATCTCGAAAAGCATTTTGCTCAGGCGCAGAAGGATGTCAGCGACATCACCACCTCCGCCGATAAAATCACCAAGCGCAGCGAGCGTATCAGTGCACTGGAATTTGACGATCCGGTGGCCCCCGCCGCGGTTCTGGCTACGTCCATCGCGGCGCAGTAATTAAAACGGTGCCCTCTGGCGCATGGCGGCGGCCAGTGTGCCTTCGTCCAGATAGTCCAACTCGCCGCCCACCGGCACGCCATGCGCCAGACGGGACATTTTCACGCCGGTGTCTTTCAGCATGTCGGTGATATAATGGGCTGTGGTCTGGCCATCGACAGTGGCATTGACGGCAATAATCACCTCTTTGACACCCTTCTCCACCCGCGCGTGCAATGAATTCAGATTGAGATCTTTCGGGCCGACACCATCGAGCGGCGACAGGGTGCCGCCGAGCACATGATAATGCCCGCCCACCACTCTGGCGCGCTCCAGCGCCCAGAGATCGGCAACCGTTTCCACAATCACCAGCACGGCGGCGTCGCGCCGCCCATCCCGGCAGATGGTGCAGGGGTCGGATGTATCGACAGAGCCGCAGGTTTTGCAGGTGACAATGGTGTCCCGCGCGATGTTCATGGCATCGGCCAGCGGCCCGAGCAGCTCCTCGCGCTTGCGGATGAGATGCAGCGCCGCACGGCGGGCCGAGCGCGGCCCCAGCCCCGGCAGGCGCGCCAATAATTGAATCAGCCGCTCGATTTCGGGGCCGGCAACACGTTCAGCCATGATGTGCAGCCATTGCTAAAACGGCAGTTTCATGCCGGTGGGCAAAGGCAGACCGGCGGTCACGGCCTTCATTTTCTCTTCCGAAAGCTGGGCAGCCTTGCGGCGGGCATCCTCATGGGCGGCCACAAGCAGATCCTCGACAATTTCGCGCTCATCGGCTTTCAGCAGCGAGGGGTCGATGGACACGCCCTTCATGCTGCCGGTGGCGGTGAGGGTGACACGAACAAGTCCGCCGCCAGACGCGCCCTCAACGGTTGCCGATTCCAGCTCCGCCTGCACCTGCGCCATGCGGCTCTGCATTTCCTGTGCCTTTTTCATCAGGCCCATCATGTCTTTCATCTTTGGCTCCGTTATTTATAAATCTTCGTCAAAATCATTCTGGTCGAGAAAACCAATGTCCTCGTCGCCCGCAATCGGCTCCGGTTGGGGCGCGGGCACCGGTGCAAGGCTTTCGGCCATCCGCACGCCGATGATTTTTGCGCCCGGAAAATGCTCCAGAGCCGATTTCACCAGTGGATTGGTATGAATATCGGCCAGTGCGTCCCGAGCTTTGGCGTCGGATTGCTCTTTCAGGCTGGGTGTCCCCTTGGCGGAGGTCACCGCCACCATCCAGCGTGTGCCGGTCCATTCCTGCAGGCGGCGGGTGAGATTGGCCGCCAGCTGCGGCGAACCCTGCGGGCAGAGCTCGAATTCAATCTGGCCTTGCTCAAAACGCACCAGCCGCACATCGCGCTCCAGAGCATTTTTCAGCAGAATATCCCGGTTGGACTGCGCCAGCGCCACAATATCCGCCAGACTGTTCAGCCGCAGGGCCGGCTGACTGTGCGCGGCGGGGCTGGCGGCCATATGCGGCGCGGTGACAGAGGTCGTGCGCAGAGATTGCACGCTCTGCGGCGCAGAACCGGACGGGGCGGCGGGCATCACGCTGCCGCTGGTGATGAGTTTATCCAGTTCGCCCAGCCGCTTTAAAGCCTTGTCGGGCGAGGGCAGGTCGGCGGCATAACACAGCCGGATCAGCACCATTTCGGCGGCGGCCAGCGGACGGTTGGAGTCCTTGACCTCGGCCAGCCCTTTGAGCAGCATCTGCCAGGCGCGGGTGAGCACCATCAGCGACAGGCTTTTGGCAAATTCGGTGCCGCGCAGGCGCTCGTCCTCGGTGAGGTCGGGGTCTTGAGCCGTTTCCGGCAGAATTTGCAGCCGCGTGACAAAATGCACGAATTCGGCGAGTTCGGTCAGAATTTGCGCCGGATCAGCCCCCAGATCATAATGGGCCTTGATCAGCTTGAGCGCCGCCGCACAATTCCCGCTCATCACATTGTGAAATAAATCAATGATTTCGGCGCGGTCGGCCAGACCCAGCATCATGCGGATGGAGGCGGCCTCAATCCGCCCGCCGATATTATGCGCAATGGCCTGATCGAGCAGGGAGAGCGAATCGCGCACCGAACCTTCCGAGGCGCGCGCCACCATGGCCAGCGCCTGAGTGTCGGCTTCGATATGCTCTTTGGCACAAATACCGGCCAGATGTTTCACCAGCACATCGGCTTCCACCCGCCGCAGGTCAAACCGCTGGCAGCGCGAGCGCACGGTGATCGGCACTTTGTCGATTTCGGTGGTGGCAAACAGAAATTTGACGTGCTCGGGCGGCTCCTCAAGGGTTTTGAGCAGGCCATTGAAGGCCTGTTTGGAGAGCATGTGCACTTCGTCGATAATATAGACCTTGGTGCGCGCGGAGACGGGCCGGTAGCGGGCGCTGTCGATAATCTCGCGCACATCGTCAATACCGGTATGCGAGGCGGCGTCCATCTCGATCACATCGACATGGCGCGATTCGATGATCGCCTGACAATGCACACCCAGCTCCGGCATGTGGATGGTTGGCACATTGACCTTGCCGGGCAGCTCATAATTGAAGGCGCGGGCCAGAATTCGCGCCGTGGTGGTTTTGCCCACCCCGCGCACGCCGGTCAGAATATAGGCCTGATGAATGCGGTTGCTGTCAAAGGCATTGGACAGGGTGCGCACCATCGGCTCCTGACCGATAAGGTCTTCAAAGCTCGACGGGCGATATTTGCGGGCCAGAACACGATAGGGGGTTGCGGGCGGCGCAGTCACAGGCCCCAGAGCGGAGGCGTCAAACATCTCCGTTGTGGCTTCGTCGCTCATGGCACCCTGACAGGCAAATGAAAAGTAGGAGGTTGGACAGAGACCCGCTCGGTCTCGTTAGGGCTGCTTCCTTCCGGACCTGACCCGGTTGGCGAGTGAAACGTCCACCGCCAACCTCCCACTCTCTATATGACCAAAACAGCTCTGTTTCGCAAGGGCCGGAATAAAATTTATTCGCCCCGCTTGCATGAGTGGCCGCATGGTGCCACAAACCACGCATGAGGTTTACCCTGCATCCCCGCCTTGCCGCTGATAGCCTGCCTTTGTGCGCGCTGCCGCTGAGCCGCCTTGTGCTGATGAATGATGCGCGGTTTCCATGGGTGATTCTGGTGCCGCGCCGCGCCGATATGCGCGAGATCATAGATCTGGCTTTGCCCGATCAGACCCAGCTTTTGAGCGAAATTACGCAGGTTTCGCAGGTTTTGCGGCAAGAATTTGCCCCGGACAAGCTCAATATCGGCGCTATCGGTAATATGGTGGCGCAACTGCATATTCATATCATTGTCCGTTTCAGCACCGATGCCGCATGGCCCAGGCCGGTGTGGGGGTTTGAAACCGCGCAGCCCTATACATCTGAGGCCGCACAAACCATGCAGGCGCGACTGCGCAGGCATTTTGGCCCCGCAGAACAGGAGTGACTATGCCCCAGACCTCACCTGTCACCGCCCTGTTCGACATGGGCTTTGTGCATAATCCGCTTAACCGTCATTCCGAATGGCGCGAGGATGCGGCATTGATCGAAACGCTGCGCACCCGGCCTGATGCGCGCAGCGTGGTGATCGCCCGTGATATGCCGGCTGTGCAGGGCAATGATCCGCTGTTCACTTTGGCGGATGTGGCCAGCATGGGCGAGGTCAGAGAGACTGTCTTTCTGGGCATGTGGGACACAGTGCCGGTTTTCGCCAGTTTGCTTGCGGATTCCGCCAGCCAGCAGATGGATGTGGCCGACCAGTCCGGCCTGCTGGATACGCGGGTTTTGCGGCTGGTCAGTCGCGCGGATATTGACCTTGTGGATATGCGCAGCATTGCCGTTAAAAAGCTGGTGCCGGATGATTTGGTCGGCATTCTGGGTCAGGCCAAAGCCGTGCTGCACTGGCACAATACCCACCGGTTTTGCGGGCGCTGCGGCGCGAACACCGCTCTGGCTCAGGCCGGCTGGCGGCGGGACTGCTCCGCCTGCGCGGCGCAGCATTTTCCGCGCACCGACCCTGTGGTGATCATGCTGGTGGTGGATGGCGAGCGGGCGCTGCTGGGGCGTCAGCCGCGCTTTCCGCAGGGCATGTATTCCTGTCTGGCCGGTTTTCTGGAAAGCGGCGAGACGCTGGAAGCCGCAGTGCGGCGCGAGATTTTCGAGGAGGCAGGTCTGGAGGTTGGCGAGGTACGTTATCTATCTTCGCAGCCCTGGCCTTTTCCTGCCAGCCTGATGATCGGCTGTATCGCACAGGCCAGAACGACCATGATCACAATTGACACGCAGGAACTGGAGGACGCCCGCTGGTTCTCACGCGATGAATGCCGCGCCCTGCTTGCCGGCACGCATGACTCCGGCCTGACTGCACCCCAGCCCATAGCCATCGCCCATCATATTCTGAAGGCATGGGTGGAGAGTGAGGACATAAAGATTAAGTGAAAGCAATGGTGCGCGCCCCTTCTCCCCGTCATCCTGAGGAGGCCGTAGGCCGTCTCGAAGGATGAACACGGAGAAGGATTAAGATAAGGGGCTTGGAATGATAAAATGCCCCTCACCCCAACCCTCTCCCCGCCATGCGGGGCGAGGGAGCCGAAACCAGAATCTATAAAATGAGCCAGACTCACTTTTCAGGTTTTGTCTTGGGTGTTTTGGGTTTGGGTATCGGCAGGCTTTTGGCGGTGGTGGCGACCAGCGCGCTTAAAAATTCCGGCTGATCGAGATATTCATCAATCATGAAATGGGGTTTGGCGCCGGGGTAGGGCGGGCCTTCCGGCGGGGTGCCCAGCATGGCGCGCACCTGCTCGGTGATTTTGAGAAAAACCTGATTGTCGCAGATGAGGGCTACAACCTTTTCGTCGCAATAAATGGCAAATTCGCCAAACATTTTCTTGAAACGGATAAAACCGGCAGAGGCCATCTGGCCGCACACATATTCGGCAAGGTTCAGGTCAGAGGCCATTGCAAAGCTCCCCTCAAGCGAAATATAGC
>DAIMHB010000057.1:0-8910 GCA_036723545.1 Beijerinckiaceae bacterium | reverse complement strand
GCGTGAAAATGTTATGCTCGGCGTCAAGGAAAAACAGGCCATTCTCGACCGCTACAATGAGCTGGCGATGAATTACTCCGACGAGACCGCCGATGAGATGACCCGCCTTCAGGACGAGATTGAGGCGCAGGGCCTGTGGGATCTCGACAGTCAGGTGGAACAGGCCATGGATGCGCTGGGCTGCCCGCCCGACGACTGGAATGTCACCCGCCTTTCCGGCGGTGAGCGCCGCCGCGTCGCCTTGTGCAAACTGCTGCTCGAAAAGCCGGACATGCTGCTGCTCGACGAGCCGACCAACCATCTTGACGCGGAAACCGTCAACTGGCTGGAAGGCCATTTGCGCAATTACCCCGGCGCAATTCTGATCGTCACCCATGACCGCTACTTCCTCGACAATGTCACGGGGTGGATTCTGGAACTCGACCGTGGCCGCGGCATTCCCTATGAGGGCAATTATTCGGCCTGGCTGCAACAAAAACAAAAGCGTCTGGCACAGGAAGCCTCGGAGGACAAATCGCGCCAGAAGCAACTGGAAGCTGAATCCGAATGGATTTCCGCCAGCCCGAAGGCACGTCAGGCCAAATCCAAGGCGCGTATCCAGCGCTATGAGGAGCTTGTGCAGAAACAGGGCGACAAGGCCCCGACCTCGGCGCAGATCATCATTCCGGTGGCGGAGCGCCTCGGCACCAATGTCATTGAATTTGACAATCTCTCCAAGGCCTATGGCGACAAACTGCTCGTTGATCATCTCTCCTTCAAACTGCCGCCGGGCGGCATTGTCGGTGTGATCGGGCCGAACGGCGCCGGTAAAACCACACTGTTCCGCATGATCACCGGACAGGAAAAGCCGGATTCCGGCACGATTTCGATCGGTCCTTCCGTCAAGCTCGGCTATGTGGACCAGTCGCGTGATGCGCTGGACGACAAAAAAACCGTCTGGGAGGAGGTCTCCGGCAGCAATGATGTGATTTATCTGGGCAAGCGCGAGATGAATTCGCGCGGCTATTGCTCAGCCTTCAACTTCAAGGGCGGCGACCAGCAAAAGAAGGTCGGCATGTTGTCGGGCGGCGAGCGCAACCGTGTGCATCTGGCCAAAATGCTGAAAACCGGCGCCAATCTGCTGCTGCTCGACGAGCCCACCAATGATCTTGATGTGGACACGTTGCGCGCACTGGAAGAAGCCCTGCTCGATTTTGCCGGCTGCGCCGTCATCATCAGCCATGACCGCTTCTTTTTAGACCGTATCGCTACCCATATTCTGGCCTTCGAGGGCGACAGCCATGTCGAATGGTTTGAGGGCAATTTTGCCGATTATGAAGAGGATAAAAAGCGCCGTCTGGGGCTTGATTCGGTGATTCCGCACCGGTTGAAATATAAGAAATTCAGCCGCTAGACCCTGCGCTGTATTGGTATGGCCGGACGCGCGTTCGGCCATACCAGCTTTGTGAGTATCCGCGCGCTCTTTTGAAAACACTATTTAAAAAGATCAGCGTGTGTGCCAATCCGCGCGAGATCGACATAATCATCGCCAGAATCATATATCAAAAGCCAATCCGGCTCGATGTGACACTCCCAAAATCCCTGAAATTTTCCCGATAATTTATGGGGAAAACAACGCATCGGAAGCTCTTCGCCCTTAACAAGAAGAGCGAGAATGTCCTGAAACGCCCTTGGATCTTTTCCGCGCTTCATATCGCGTTTAAAATCACGTTTAAACTGATTTGATGGTGTCACGATTTTCATAAGGCTTGCGGTTCTAACGCCTTCATCAAATCCTCGACACTGGTATAGGACGCCAGTTTCGCACGGCGCGCCGGATCATTAAGCTCTTCAATGGCGGCAAGCGTGTCCTCATTGGGCAGCTTGAGCTCAAAAGGAAGGCCGCGCTGGCGCACAACCTGCTTATAAAACAGGGTGATGGCGGTTGTTGCGTTCATGCCTAACGCGGCAAGAATAGCATCCGCCTGTTCTTTGAGTTTGGGCTCCATACGCGCCTGAACGGTAACGGTTTTGGTCATGGTTATATCCAATAAGGAACAGGAAATATGGTTATTGTATTACATTCGCATTACAAATCAACAGATGATCCGCTCATAATCCCTATATTTTAAGTCACCCCTTCGCTTCATGCCGCACATCTCCATCATGTCTCCCAAAATTTAGCCGCTATCTCCCCGGTTTAACCAAAAAAATGAATAAGGGCAGTGAAGCGCATTTTTTCAAACATCAACAGGGCGCGCCTGCAGCCAAGTGACAGGAGATTCAAAGATGAAAACCTATTTTAACGCTTGTCTTGGCGTCGTGTTTTATGATTTAGGTTCCTCATGCTTCCCAATGACAAACTTAATCTCATCTTGCGCCGTCATGATGAAATTTCAGCGCGGCTGAACCAGCAGCCGGATTCGGCAACCTTCATCGCCCTCTCGCGCGAAATGGCCGAACTGGACGAGCTCGTCGGGCTGATCCGCCATTATCACAGCCTGAATGCGCAGGTGAGCGACGCAAAAGCCCTGCTGAACGACCCCCAGACCGACGCGGACATGCGCCAGATGGTTGAGGAGGAGCTCACCAGTCTGGAGCTGGCCACCACCGATCTCGAAGCCAAAATCCGGCTGGCCCTGCTGCCCAAAGATGCGGCGGACGAGAAAAGTGCCATTCTGGAAGTGCGCGCCGGCACCGGCGGCGATGAGGCGGCTATTTTTGCCGGCGATCTGTTCCGCATGTATCAGCGCTATGCCGAATCGCGTGGCTGGCGTGTTGAGGTCATGTCCATGAGCGAGGGCACAGCGGGCGGCTATAAGGAAATTATTGCCGAAGTGAATGGCAAGGGCGTGTTTGCGCGGCTGAAATTTGAAAGCGGCGTCCACCGTGTCCAGCGCGTGCCCGACACCGAAACCCAGGGGCGCGTCCATACCTCTGCCGCCACCGTTGCGGTTTTGCCGGTGGCCGAGGAGGTGGATATTGACATTAAAGAATCCGATCTGAAAATTGACACCATGCGGGCGCAGGGCGCAGGCGGCCAGCATGTCAACAAAACCGAATCGGCCATCCGCATCACTCACATTCCCACCGGCACCATTATTGTCGTGCAGGAGGAACGCTCGCAGCATAAAAACCGCGCGCGGGCCATGTCACTGCTGCGTTCGCGCATTTATGACGAGGAGCGCAGCAAGCTCGATGCCGAACGCGCAGCGGACAGGCGCGGACAGGTGGGCTCGGGGGACCGCTCCGAGCGCATCCGCACCTATAATTTTCCGCAAGGGCGCCTCACCGACCATCGCATCAACCTCACCCTTTATAAGCTCGATAAAATCATCACCGGTGAAGCACTGGACGATGTGATTGACCCGCTCATCACCGAGCATCAGGCCGCCCAGCTGGCCGCCAGCGACACATGACCCGCACCGAGGCTTACACCCGCACCGAGCAAAGCCTGCGCGCCTTTGGCGTGGGCATGAGTGCGCTGGAGGCCCGCTATATTCTGTGCGAGGCGGCAGAAATCTCACACAGCAGCCTGCTTTCGCATGGCGATGAACCGTTAAGCGCAGAGGCAGAGGCGCGGCTTGCGGCGATGCTGACCCGCAGACTGAACTCTGAGCCATTGGCGCGCGTGCTCGGCCATGCCGAATTCTGGGGCATGAGCCTGCGGGTCAATCCGCATGTGCTGGATCCGCGCGGTGACAGCGAAACATTGATTCGCGCCGCGCTGGAACTTTTAGGCACCAGAAAGCATGAACCGCTCAAAATTCTTGATCTTGGCACCGGCTCGGGTGCCTTGCTCTGCGCCTTGCTGCGGGAATGTCCGGCCGCCTTTGGTGTGGGGACGGATCTGTCCGAACCAGCGGCCCGCACAGCCCGCCTCAATGCCGCCCGTGTGGGTGTGAACCATCGTGCGGCCTTTATGGTGGGGCGCTGGGCGGAGGCGCTGAGCGGCCCTTTCGATATTGTCATATCAAATCCGCCCTATATCCGCGCGGCGGATATTGCCGGTCTTGACCCCAGCGTGCGGGACTATGACCCGCATCTGGCTCTTGATGGCGGGCCGGACGGGCTGCAACCCTACAGAGACATCAGCACGGCGCTGGTGCGACTGCTGGCTCCGCAGGGCTGGGCTATTTTTGAAACCGGCTATGATCAGGCCAATGACATCCGCATGATCATGGCACAAGCCGGATTGAAAAACCTGCGCGTCTTTCAGGATTATGGCGGCCATGACCGTGCAGTCACCGGGCAGCCGGGGGATGGTGCAGGCTGCGTCAAAAAACTGTAAGGACTTTTTGGTTATATGGCTTTGACTTTTCCTGTTTTGATAAATCGCTTGGCGTGGCCGCAAAAAACAGTTATGAGATCATCTGTCTTGTATTTTGAATCGACCACGAAACGTCGGGTCTGATTTAAAATTCAAAAAGATATGCTCCCCTGATGACGAAAGTGGACGACCCTCTGAGAGAAGACGGGAAGCATATAAAACAACATAATCCAGCTCTGGCGTTTGTTGGCTTGTGTTCAGCTTGGGTGTGTTTGTCGCAGGTTTGCGCTCCTTTTTGAGCGCCACGCCCGCAACGACGAAACTGCACGATGCGGCCAACTGAGAAAATAAACCCCAGAATGAGCATTCAGGCCCGATCCAACATAAAGATACGCTCATCGAGTGGTAAACGCACAGGTTTTATCCGGAGAATCCGGAATTATGCTCTAAAGGAATGTCCATGAGACCAGGTCAGAATAAGCAGCGGATGCGCGGACGCAATAATAACCCCGGGCGCAAAGGCCCGAATCCCCTGACCCGCTCATTTGAGTCCAATGGCCCCGATGTTAAAATTCGTGGTACAGCCCAGCATATTGGCGAGAAATATCTGCAACTGGCCCGGGATGCCCAGACCTCGGGTGATCCGGTGGCTGCGGAAAATTATCTGCAACATGCCGAACATTATTTTCGCCTGATTGCTGCCGCACAACTGGCACAGGCACAGGCCGTTCAGGGCTATCAGCGCGGTGAGGCCGACACCGATGATGCCGAGGATGACGATGATGTCGGCGGTTTGCCGGACCGCTTCGCCTCCCCCTTCGAGCGTCAGGCCCAGAATGCGCAGCCTTCCGCTCAACCGCCGATCCATCTGGCCCAGCCCTATGTCGGCGGCGAAGCACCACGGCTGGAGCAGCCCCGCGCGGAACAGCCCAGAGAGGACCAGCCGCCACGCGGCGAAAATTATCGTCAGGACAGCCGTTCCGATTATCGCGGCCAAGGCCGCGGGCAGGACTATCGCGGGCAGGATGGCCGCCCGCAAGACAACCGGCAACAGGACAACCGCGGCGAGCGTCCCTATAATAATGATCGCACGCACAACCCCCAGTCCGGCGGCGAGCGTCAGGACAGAAACAACCCGCGTGAGAACCGCTGGCAGCCGCGTGGCGACAACCGCCCGCAGCGTCCGCAGGAACCCCGCGAAAACCGTGGCCCGCGCGAACCTTATCAGCCGCGTGACTATGCCGCGCGCGACACGACCCCGCGTGACCCGCAGGATTACCGCCCGGCCCAATCCCCGCCCCATCCGGCCGCCGCACCGCAGACCCAGATTGATGATGTCGGCTTGCCGGCCTTCATCACCGCGCCTGTGCGCACGCCTGTTGTGGTGGAAACAGATACATCTGCCGCAGCCCCCGCGCCGCAGCCCAACCCCGCACCGGCACGGCCCGCTGCGGACCAGCCGCGCGCGGCCCATGGGCGTGTTGGCCGGCCGCCCAAGGTTCATGCGCCTGTCGAGACACAAAGCGACACGCAAGAGACTGCGGAGACTGCCGTAAAACCCCGCAAAATAGCCGTGCGCCGCAAGCGTCCCGCTTTTGAGGAAGGCGCCGACCTGCTCGCCACACCGGCAAAAGACGAATAGGCCCCTTTAAAGCCAACCTGTCAGTCTGGCCGCGCAAGCCAGACTGACGCTGAGCCCAATCAGCACAGGCATGGCCAGCGGGCGCATCGCCGCCGCCGCACCCATAATAAGCACGAGCAGGGCAATGGCCGTGTTCAGGCTGGAAAATTGCGGCACAGAAACGCCAAGGCCAAAAATATGCGCCTCATTCATTTGCCCGAACAAAGTTCGCAGGGCCAGCCATACGCCGAGATTGGCAATAATTCCCACCGTACATGCCGATATGGCATTTAAAGCCCCCTTCAGCTTGTGGGTGCCGCGCAAAATTTCCACAAAGGGCCCACCGGCAAAAATCCATAAAAAGCAGGGCATGAATGTGGCCCAGCTCGCCAATACACTGGCCAATATGCCCGCAGTTTGAGGCGAAAACTCCGCATGGGCCTGTGCGCCCGCCATAAAGGCAATGAATTGCAGCACCAGAATCAGCGGGCCGGGCGTCGTTTCAGCCAGTCCGAGGCCGTTGATCATATCCTGCGGGCTGAGCCAATGCTGTGTTTCAACAGCCTGTTGCGCCACATAGGCCAGCACGGAATAGGCCCCGCCAAAGGTCATGAGCGCCGTTTTGGTAAAAAACCAGCCGGTCTGGCTGAAAATATCCGTGAAGCCGCGAGAATACAGACATAAAAGCGTCGGAGCCAGCCAGAGCCCGCCCCAGACAACAATGGTCACAAGGGTGTTCCGCACATCAGGATGCGTATGGGGCGGGCTATAATCTTGCAGCAGGCTGCGATCGGCACTCTTCTGCGGACTGTCCGCATCCGGCGCGGCGCCGGACAATCCGCTTCGGGGGCCAGCGATAAACCCGAAGAGAGCGGCGCTGCCAATCACAATGGGAAAGGGCAGTTGCAGCACAAACAGCCCAAAAAATGCAGCACAGGCCAGAATCTGTTTCAGCTTTGAACCCAATATGCGCCCGCCCAGCCGGTACACAGCCTGCGCAATCAGAATCAGCACAGCCGCTTTAAGCCCGGCCAGAACAGCCGTCGCCAGAGCCAGATGACCAAAGGCAAGATAGGCCATGCTCAAGGCCAGCATCACCAGCGCACCGGGCAGAATAAACAGGCCGCCCGCCATAATGCCGCCCGCCTGCCCGTGCATCAGCCAGCCGATGAAGGTGGCGAGCTGTTGCGCTTCAGGGCCGGGCAACACCATGCAATAATTCAGCGCATGTAAAAACCGCGTTTCGGAAATCCAGCGCCTCTCCTCAACAAGAATCCGGTGCATCACCGCAATCTGCCCCGCAGGCCCGCCAAAGCTCAGAAGGGCTATTTTCAGCCAGACCGGAAAGGCTTGCCGCAATTTGGGCAGCGCGGGCGGGTCTGCGCCCATCAGAGCGGCTCAATTTTATCTTGTGGTTGAATGTCTCCGGTTTTGGTCACCCGGGCATAAATGCCGCAATCCACATGGCCAAAGGCCCGCATCAGCGTATTGGGAATGTTGAGGTCGCGCGTTGCATCCGCCGGATTGACATTTGTGGCCGCGCAGCGGTCGATCCGTTTGGTGACTTCCAGCTCCGCCTCACCTATTTTGAGGGTTTTGCCAATAAAATCAAATTCCTGCCAGGGCTCCAGCCCGTCAATCAGAATATTGCCGCGAAAACGCAAGGGGTCAATGTCTGTGCCCAATACGCGGCCAAGGTCGCGCACCGAAGCCAGATTGATGAGGGAGACAAACCCGCTTTTGGAATCGGTAAAACGGAACTTCTCCGGCGCGGTCAGCAGTTTGGGCGCACCGCGCAGCTCATCCTGCATGAAGGCGGCAAAAAACTGCTCGATAATGCTGCAGCCCAACGGTGTCGAGAGGTCACCGCGCGTCACGGGCTTGCCGTCACGCCAGATCGTCAGGTTTTGTGTGGCCTCGTCAAAGCGGGTTTCCAGCTTGGCCAGACGGGCATTGCGCATCAGCATCAGAAATTTGATTTTCGGCTGGTGTTCGGGCGCGGCCTCGTCAAAACCGGACGGGCCGTTTTCAATGGCAAACAGCCGGTCGCCGGGGAAATAAGCGCCGGCTTGCAATGTGGCACGGGGCAGGCTCTCGCCGGAGAGGCCTTTGACAGGATAGCGGTAAAGCGCGTTGATATACATCATGGTTCTCGGGCAGGGATTTTGGCTAGGGTAACCCGAGCCTGCGATTTCAGCCACCGTAATATGAGGCAGGAGATGAAAATTTTCAGGCCCCCCTTTTGCTTTGAGACCCCTCTTCTTAAATGTGCATAGGGCCGCCGACAGGGGCCAAATTGAAAGATGTGTCGCAGATTTTCGGCTTCGGCGTGATCTGTGGACTGGAGGATCAGATGAATCTCGAAAAATATACGGAACGGGCACGCGGTTTTGTTCAATCGGCACAAAATCTGGCGCTGCGGGAAGGGCATCAGCAGTTCAATCCCGAACATGTGCTCAAAGTGCTGCTGGATGATGAGCAGGGCCTATGCGCCGGGCTGATTGACAAGGCGGGCGGCAATGCGCGTGAGGCGCTGAAACTGACCGAACTGACTCTGGCAAAACTGCCGAAAGTGCAAGGCGGCGGGGACGGACAGCTTTATCTTTCGCCCACCACGGCACGGATTTTTGATTCGGCAGAAAAAATTGCCCAGAAGGCGGGTGACTCCTTTGTCACGGTTGAGCGGCTTTTATTGGCGCTGGCTTTGGAAAAAAGCTCGGATTCAGCCAAAATTCTTACCCAGAGTGGCGTTTCGGCTCAAAGCCTGAATGCCGCGATCGAGGACCTGCGCAAAGGCCGCACCGCCGATTCTGCCAGCGCAGAAAACAGCTATGATGCGCTGAAAAAATATGCCCGCGACCTGACCGAAGCTGCCAAATCAGGCAAGCTTGATCCGGTGATTGGCCGCGATGAGGAAATCCGCCGCGCCATTCAGGTGCTCTCGCGCCGCACCAAGAACAATCCGGTGATGATCGGCGAGCCGGGGGTCGGCAAAACCGCGATTGTCGAGGGGCTGGAGAGGCGCATCATCAATGGCGAT
>DAIMHB010000056.1:0-8976 GCA_036723545.1 Beijerinckiaceae bacterium | reverse complement strand
ATATAAAGCTGCAACGGACGCCGCGCGGTGGTCACGCCGCCGCTTCCTTTGAGTCGCGCGGGGTGCAGATGGCTCTGTCGCCCCCATTCCGAATGAAATCGAGAATCTGATGCACCTCGGGATGGGCAGAAAATTCTGCGGCGACATCCTCAACCCGCTCCTTCAATGTGCCTTCAGGCGCAAACAGCAAACGATAGGCGCGGCGCAGATCATGGATCGCCTCACGGCTGAAGCCGCGGCGTTTAAGCCCGATAATATTCAGCCCGGCCAGCGAAGCCCGGTTGCCCAGAGCCATTCCATAAGGAATCACATCATTTTCCACTCCGGCCAGCCCGCCGATAATGGCATGAGCGCCAATCCGCACGAATTGATGCACACCGGTTCCCCCGCCGATAATGACATAATCCCCCACATGGCAATGGCCGGCCAGCATGACATTATTGGAAAAAATGACGTGATTGCCGACAATGCCGTCATGGCCCACATGTGAATTGGCCAAAAATGTGCAGTGATGGCCCACAACCGTCTTATGGCCGCCCCCCTCGGTTCCGGGATTCATGGTCACACCTTCGCGGATCAGACAATCCGCGCCAATGTCCAAAGTCACATGCTCACCATGAAACTTCAGGTCCTGTGGCTGGTGCCCGATTGAGGCAAAGGGAAAAATTCTTGTGCGGGCGCCAATGGTGGTGAAGCCCGCCACAACCACATGCGACACCAGCTCAACATGGTCGCCCAGCACAACATTGGCCCCAACATGGCAAAATGGGCCGATGCGCACATGTGCGCCGATGTGCGCCCCGTCTTCAATAACGCTGGAGCTGTGAATATGTGCGGACAATGGCCGATCTCCCTCATATGTATTATCCAGACGGCACATGCGTGCCGTCAACAGCCCCTGAACCGGCCGAAAACGGATGGTTAATTGTCACTGATCAGCATGGCGCTGATCTCAGCTTCACAGACCAGAACATTATCCACCATGGCTTTGCCACTGTACCACCACATATTGCGGCGGTGTGCGGTTTTCACCATGTGATATTCGACGCGGTCGCCCGGAACAACCGGCTTGCGGAATTTGACCTTGTCAATGGTCATAAAATACACCAGCTTCGGCTTACCGATCTGCGTATGAGAATGCACACAGATCGCCCCTGCCGTCTGCGCCATGCCTTCAATCAGCAGCACGCCCGGCATCACCGGTGCAGCAGGAAAGTGCCCCTGAAACTGTGGCTCATTGAAGGTGACGTTTTTAATACCGATGCAGGAATTGTCACCGTCAATGTCAATAATCTTGTCCACCAAAAGAAAGGGATAACGATGCGGCAGAAAATCCATCAGTTGCTTTATGTCGACAACATCGAGACGCTTTTTTTCTTCAATCATAATTATATCGCCCCCTCTGGAGGTTTCTGTGCGGATTTGTGTGAATCTGTATAAAATTTACGGAAAAAAGCCAGCTCTTTGAAATAGTCCTTGATCGGCTGGGCCGGAGAGCCGCCAAAACGCGCCCCTGCGGGGATATCGGTCATCACACCGGCTGAGGCGGCAATCTGCGCGCCCATTCCAATTTTAAGATGACCAGCAAGCCCCGCCTGCCCGCCAATCACAACAAAATCATCAAGCTGGGTTGAGCCGGCAATGCCCACCTGCCCGGTGATGACGCAATGGCGACTAATGACCACATTATGCCCGATCTGGACAAGATTGTCGATTTTAGTGCCTTCACCTACGATTGTATCGCGGTTGGCACCACGGTCGATTGTGGTATTGGCACCAATTTCGACATCATCCTGCAAAATCACACGGCCAATCTGCGGCACCTTGAGATGACCCTGTGGCCCCATGGCAAAGCCGAATCCGTCCTGACCGATCCGCGCACCGGAGAGAATAATCACCCGATTGCCCAGCAAAGCATTCAGCACACAGACATGCGGCCCGAGCGAGCAATCACGCCCGATTCGGACACCTGCGCCGATGACACTGTTGGCCCCGATAAAAGTGCCCGAACCAATTTCCACACCCGGGCCGATCACAGCCCCGGGGTCAACGGTCACATCCTTTTCAAGACGGGCGGACGGGTGAATGGACACGCCGGGTGACACGCCGGAAGCCCCGAAACTCGACATCGGACGCAAAGCCGAGGGAAATAATTTGCCCAGAACCAGCGCAAAGGCCCGGTATGGCTCCTGCGACACCAAGGCAATGGTTCCCGCTGGCACTTTATCCGCATATTTGGGATGCACAAGGCAGGCCAGAGCGCGGGTGCGGGCAAGATCGTCGGCATATTTCACATTTTCAAAAAATGTCAGGCTACGGTCCGAAGCCCGATCCAACGGTCCGACAGCCTCAATCCTGCGGGAGATGTCCACAGTTTCGGGCACAGTCGCTCCGGTCCAATCCAATATTTCAGCCAAAGTCGGCGTCAATGCGGGGAGAAAGAAAAAAGGGTCAGCCATAATTCAAGGCTCTTAACATGGGGGCGAACATAAGAAAAGGCCCGGCGCATGAATGCAACCGGGCCTTTTGAACATCACTTATGGATCAGAATGCCGCGCCACCGGAGAAGCGGAAAGCCTGCTTCACGTCGTAATCAGCCTTGCTCAGCACAAAAGCATAGTCAAAGCGGATAGGACCAAGCGGCGAAGCCCAGATCAGACTTGCACCCACAGAGGAGCGTATGACGGGCTTGGTCGTATTGCCAAGAGTAATACACTGAACCTGAGTTATTGTGCTCGCCACACATGAGCCGGTATGGCCATTAAAATCCGTATTGCCTGAATAACCGAACAGAGTACCGGCATCAGAGAATATGGCACCCTTCAGGCCCAGTTCTTTCGGCGTTCCGAAGAGGGGGAACTGCACTTCGGCTGTGCCACCGAAATAGTTCGTACCGCCAAGTCCATTGGTTGAAGTATTGTTTGGATCCGTAATGTCACGCGGGCCGATGCCGCTTGGAGCAAAACCACGCACAAGGTCAGGCCCAAGGTTGAAATTGTCGACAAGGCGCAATTCCTTATCGCCATAACCAAAGACATTACCACCCTGAAGCTTCACGAAGCCGACGAAATCATCATAAAGCTCATGATAGTAGCGCACCTGACCCGTGGTCTTGACGAAATGGCTGTTTCCACCCAGACCGGCAATATCCTGCTTCAACTCTCCATAATAACCATTGGATGGATTCTTCGGGTCATCAAGATTGTTATAGGCAAGTGTATAGCCCGCCAGAGAGGTGATCGTGGTGCCCTGAAGCTGCTTCACGGCCAAAGACGCCTCACCATTGGCCAGACAGTTATTGGTTGAGGTAATAGTACCTGTGATCGCCCCGATATTTGAAGACCCGTCAGTATTACAGTCATTGTAAGGCTGCGTTAAACTGTTCGGAATTGCAACCTTGGAGGCATAAAGCGAGTAACGCCCGGAGACTGTAAACTGTTCGGTCAGCGGGATGCCCACACGCAGAGTGCCACCGGTCACCCAGTCCTGATACAAAGTATATTTGGACGCATCTGTCTGCTTGCGGAACAGGTCAAAGCCAGCCGCCATATGCTGTTCCATGAAGTTAGGCTCAGTGAAGTTCAGTTCCACGCCGCGGGACTTCTGCCCGCCGGACACGGCAATCTTCACATATTGACCACGGCCAAGAAAATTGGTTTCGGTGAGCGACACTTCGCCAATAATACCATCGGCTGTGGAATAGCCGCCGGAAATACCAAACGAGCCTGTGGACTGATCCTCGACATCAATATTCACAACAACACGATCCGGTGAAGACCCGGGTGTGCTGGTGATATGAACCGTTTTGAAGAAGCCGAGACGATTGAGGCGGCGTTCGCCCTTTTCAATCAGAACGTGATTATACGCATCGCCCTCACCCACCTCAAACTCACGGCGGATCACATAATCGCGTGTGCGGGTGTTGCCGTGAATATTGATACGTTCGATGTAAACACGCGGGCCCTCCTCAACAATGAAGGACAGAGCCACGGTCTTGGCAACAGGATCGCGGTCACCGCGCGGATGAATCTGCGAAAATGCGTAGCCCTTGCTGGCTATAGCGCGGGTCATGGCCTCCATGCTTTTTTCGACAGCCGTGCCATTATAAATATCACCAACGGAGAGTGACACATTTTTAACCAGATCGTCACCGGTGATGTCTTTAAACTTTGAATCGACCGTGATCGAGCTGACACGATATTGCGGCCCCTCGCTGACGCCGATGGTCACAATCCACCCGCCCTGCGCCGCATCAAATACAGCGTCAGTTTTGGTGATCTGAATGTCAGCATAGCCATTCTTGAGATAGAAACGACGGATCAGTTCGGCATCCGCGGCAACCTTATCGGCATCATAAACGTCTGAGGTTTTGAAGAACGACATGAAGTTCATTTCGGTCGTCGACATCAGGCCACGCAGCTTGGATTCGGAATAAACCTCATTGCCAACAAATTTGATGCTCTTCACGCCCGTCTTGTCACCCTCAACAATGGTGAACACCAGATCCAGCCGGCCATTGGGCAAATCCACGGTGCGGTAGGTCACCTTCGCAAGCCCACGGCCAGACCGTTTGTAAATGTCGAGAATGCGCTGCACGTCCGCCTGTGCAACGGCAGGATCATAAGGCCCGCGCGATTTGGACTGCAACTCGGGGCGAATCTCGTCACCCTTAAGTTTGTTGTTGCCCTCAAAGGCCACCTGATTGATCACATTGTTTTCGACAACATGAACAACAATATGACCATTGACCCGCTTCACGGAGACGCTGGAAAACAATCCCGTCGCCTTCAGGTCTTTCTCGGCCTTAGCAATATCGTCCCCGACAAAATAGGAGCGAATCGTCTCGGCTTCGATGCGTTGGTTACCTTCCACATCAATTTCAGCGGCAGACACCTGCGCGGTGAACGCAAAAGAGCCAAAAATGACGAGAAAGATAAATGTCCAGCGGTGCAAAAGGCCACGAATTGAGCGCATTTAAGACTGATCCTCGTCTATTCGAAACATAAATTGACTCTTGTGCCAACATGACAGCCGTTAAAGCATATTAACGGAAAAATTCTAATAAATCTTCTACCTGTTTTATCGCCCGCTGCAAACCTCGAAAACAGATTCACACGGATTTTTTAAGACCCGTGACAATCAGACCACAGATCACAGTAACCAAAGTCTTAACCTGCCCGCATATGAACAATATCGTTGAAGTTTGAAAAGAGGACAAGCGCCGCAATGGCGAGCAGGCCAATCGAAAAGCCGATTTCCTGCATACGCGGGCTTAAAGGGCGGCCGCGCAAAGCCTCAAACACAAAAAACACCAGATGTCCGCCATCAAGAATCGGCACAGGCAGCAAATTCATCAATCCGATAGAAATGGACACCAGCGCAACAAGGTCAAGCAAGGCGCCAAAGCCAAGTTCCGCCATTTTACCGGCCACTTCCGCAGTGCGTGCCATGCCGGAAATCTTGTCGCTGGACTCATGTCCGGACAGGAGGCGCGAAAAATAGGTTCCGGTCATTTCAACCGTCTGCCAGGTCACCTGTGATGCGAGCCTTGCCGAGCCGAGCAGGTTATAATGTTCTAATTTTATATCTTCAGGCTGCTGACTGGCCTGAATGCCCAGAACCCCGACAGACTGCTTGCCAAAATAGGTCGAAACCACCTTTTGCTCTGGTGTTGCAATAATTTGCGTGTGCATACCAGCGCGGTCAATTTCAAAGTTCAGAGGAATATCCGCATTGTGGAGACAATGCGCTGCAAATCACCAAAACTGGACACTGTGCGTCCGTCAATGCTCAGCACAATATCACCGGCCTGAAACCCTGCCCGCTCTGCCGCACTGCCCTGAACTATCGCCGCAAATTTCGGAACAATGACATTGCGCCCCTGCACATAAAACAGGCCCGTATAAATGGCGAGGGCCAGAATAAAATTGGCCGCCGGGCCGGCAATGACAATCAGTGCACGCTGCCACACCGCCTTGCCGGCAAATGAGCGGGCATAATCCTCGCGGCCCTGCAGCGACAGCAGATCAGCATCCGGAGCACTGGCGGCGTTTTTATCGCCATAAAATTTGACATATCCGCCCAGAGGCAAGGCGGCAAAGCGCCAGCGGGTTCCCTTGCCATCCACCCATGAAAAAAGTTCGGGGCCAAAGCCGATGGAAAACACATCCACTTTGACACCGCACCAGCGCCCGACCAGAAAATGTCCGAGTTCGTGAAAAAACACGATGGTCATAATCACAAGGATCAGCGAGCCTATGCTGATCAGTGGATTTTGGGCAAGATAAGCAAAGCCATTTAAATCGGACATGAAAAACTCCTCGGAACCCAGCACGGACATGTCTTTTTATAATGAATAAAATATTAATACTCCAGAACAGCTTACGTTAAGAGCTGCTTCAGGCACCATTCTCTTGTAATATAGTTAATCTCAAGGGCTTCATCTATCGTTTCGGGCTCACGCGCGGTGCCATTACGCAGAGCCGCCTCGCAGGCTTGGGCCACCAGATGTATTATACCATAAAAATCAAGCCTGTTGTCGAGAAAAGCCGCTACGGCCACTTCATTGGCGGCATTCAGCACCGTGGGCAGACCGCTGCCCTGCCGCAGCGCGTCCATAGCCAGTGGCAAGGCCGGAAAACGATCCATATCGGGCGCTTCAAAGGTCAGACTGCCCAGATGAGCCAGATCCAGCCGGGGCACATGGGTGCGGATGCGCTCGGGCCAGGCCAGACAATGGGCAATCGGCACACGCATATCCGGGCAAGCCATTCCCGCTGTCACCGAGCCGTCGGCAAAACTCACCAATCCATGGACAATGGACTGCGGATGCACCAGCACCTTAAGCTTATCCGCCGGAACACCGAATAGATGATGCGCTTCGATCAGCTCCAGCCCCTTGTTCATCATACTGGCTGAATCAATGGTGATTTTCGGCCCCATCGACCAATTCGGATGCGCCAGAGCCTGATCCCGCGTGGCTTTGGCGATGGTTTCACGCGGCCATAAGCGAAACGGCCCGCCCGAGGCTGTCAGCACCATGGACTCGATCTGTGCCGGATCAGAACCGCCCAAAGCCTGAAATATCGCATTATGCTCCGAATCCATTGGCAGGATCATCGCCTTATGCTGAGCCGCAAGCTGCAAAACCGCAGAACCGGCGCAGACAAGGCTCTCTTTATTGGCCAGCGCAACTGTGCGCCCCAGCGCAAGCGCGGCTGCGGTCGGCAGCACGCCCTGTGTGCCGGCAATGGCCGCAATCACCATATCCGCCGGATAACGGGCCGCCGCCAGAACGGCCTCCGGCCCGGCGGCACATTCAATGCCACTGCCGGAGAGTGCGGCCTTGAGTTCTTCATAAGCGGCAGGGTCGGCAATGGCCGCGAACCGGACATGATGCGCCAGAGCCACCCGCGCCAGAGCCTGCGCATCCGCGCCGCCCGCAATCGCGGTCAGTTCGAATGCACCGCCAGATTGCGCGACAAGATCACAGGTGGAGCGCCCGATCGAGCCGGTCGCGCCCAGCAAAACCAGACGGCGCGGGGCAGGATGAGCGCCAGCAGAAGCGGAAATGTCGGGATGTTCCAGCATGAATTACCAGTTCAGCAGGCCAATGGCCGGCGCCGCAAAACCGCCATGCAGCAGGCCAATGATGAATGCGAAAAAACTGGCCGCAATAAATCCGTCCAGCCGGTCCATCACCCCGCCATGACCGGGGATCAATCGGCTGGAATCCTTGACACCGAAGCGCCGTTTCATGGCCGATTCAAACAGATCGCCGCCCTGCGCAACCGCACCCGCACACAGGCCCAGACCAAACAGGACAGAGGTGATATGCTCCGGCACAATGATAAATCCCGCCAAAGCGCCCGACCCAATGCCACATAAAAAGCCGGACCATGTTTTGGATGGTGACACGCGGGGCCATAATTTGGGCCCGCCAATCAACCGGCCGCCAAAATAGGCCATGATATCGGTGCCCCAGACCACGGCAAACAGCCATAAAATCGCATATTGCCCCATGCCCGCCGAAAAGCGCAGATTCAACGTGGAAAAAATCAGGCTGGAGGCATAGACCAGCCCGGCCATGCTCCACATTCGCTGCCCTTTGGGCGCGAGAATGAGCAAGAGCATGGCTGCCCCCGCCACCACGCACAGGGATAATGCGACAAGCCCGTCAAAATTCAGGGATGCAGCCAGCACAAGCGCCACCATGCCGCTCAGCAGCATCCCTTTTGAACGCACGGTCTGAAGCAGGCCCAGCCATTCCCAAAAGACAGCGCAGGCCGCCGCCAGCCAGAACAGAGCAAACCCCGCCCCGCCCAGCATATTGGTGGTCAGCGCGGCGCAGATCATCACCACAGCGGAAGCTGCGCGCGGGCCCAGATCCACCAGATTGAACGACGGCCGCACCCGCGTCATAAAGCGGATCTCGACGGGCTGGTCACATTGCCAAAACGGCGCTCCCGCCCGCGAAATTCGCATAAAGCCGCCTCAAAGGCCGCATGGTCGAAATCCGGCCAGTGCATCGGCAGAAAAACAAATTCGGCATAGGCCGACTGCCACAGCAGAAAGTTGGACAGGCGCTGCTCGCCCGATGTGCGGATGATAAAGTCGGGGTCAGGAATGCCCGCCGTATCCAGATGCTGCGCAATCAGAGCCGGTGAAATCTCCTCCGGCCGGACAGAACCCGCCAGAGCCTCGGCACAGATCCGCCGCACCGCAGTGGTCAGCTCCTGCCGCCCGCCATAATTGAAGGCCACAACCAAGGTCAGGCCGGTGTTGGCTTTGGACAGCTGCTCGGCCTCATCCAGCAGGTTGCGGATGTCCGCAGCCAGATTGGCCCGCTCGCCGATAATGCGCACCCGCACATTCTGGCGGTGCAGATCGGCAAGGTCATTGCGGATAAAGCGCTTCAGCAACCCCAGCAGATCAGACACTTCCTGCGCGGGGCGGCTCCAGTTCTCGGTCGAAAAA
>DAIMHB010000055.1:2315-9040 GCA_036723545.1 Beijerinckiaceae bacterium | reverse complement strand
GATCTGCATTGGTATTCTGGTGCCCTTTGTTTCGGCTGTCTATTATTCGCTGCTGCGTTACCGGCTGAATTTACCGGCCATGAAGGGTTTTGTCTGGTTCGACAATTATAAAAACCTGATTTACGACGTTGAATTCTGGAATACGGTGCGCGTCTCCCTGCTTTATACCGGTTTGAGTGTTGGTATTGAGGTTTTGCTTGGCCTTCTCATCGCCATTTTGCTGCAAAAGCCTGGCCGTCTGAACAATATGATGTCCATTCTGCTGCTTCTGCCGCTGATGACCGCACCGGCGCTGGCCGCGCTGATGTGGAAGCTGATGACGAACCCGAATTTCGGCATTTTGTCCTATCTGTTGCAACTGATGGGTGTGGCCGATTTCAAATGGGCCTCTGCGCCCAGTTCGGCCCTGTTCACCGTCATTCTGGTGGATGTCTGGGTCTATACGCCGTTCATCATGATTTTGCTGCTGGCGGGCCTGCGCTCGCTGCCCAAACAACCCTTTGAGGCGGCGGCGCTGGACGGTGTGCCGCGTCATTTCGTGTTTTTCCGCATCACTTTGCCGATGCTGCTGCCCTATCTGATGACGGCGGCGCTGTTCCGCCTGCTCGATGCCATTCAGCAATTCGACATTGTCTATTCGATGACGCAGGGCGGGCCGGGCAATACATTGCTGGTGTTTCAGGTGCGCTCCTATCTTGAATTTTACCAATATACCAATGTGGCCAAGTCCTCGGCATTATTGGTGATTTTATGGGCGATCACCTACACGCTTTCGAATATTTTTGTGAAACAGCATCTGAAATTGCGCGAACGCGCGCGCGGTCAGGCCTGAGGTTGAACGATGGAACATATATCCCGTCTTGAAAGAGCCATTCGCGGCATTTTGCTCACGCTGATTATGGTGTTTTTCCTGTTTCCGATTTTCTGGATTTTCCTCATGTCGTTCCAGACCAATGAGGACATCTTGCGCATTCCGCCCAGTCTGTTGTTTTCGCCGACGCTGTCCAATTATCAGGCGCTGATTACCGGCAAGCTGGTGTCGGCGGCGGGCACGCTGGACATCGCCTTCATGGGCAACCTGTGGAACAGTGTTCTTCTGTCCACCGTTTCGGTGGCGGTGGCCTTGGTGCTGGGCGTGCCTGCGGCCTATGCCTTTGCGCGGTTCAAATTTCCCTTGAGCGAGGATATTGCCTTCACGCTGCTGTCCTTCCGCTTTGCGCCGCCGCTGCTGGTGCTCCTGCCGCTGTCGCTCTACTATCAGCAGATCGGCCTGACAGACACTTATGTCGGCCTGATCTGGGTCTATCAGCTGATTGCCCTGCCACTGATCCTGTGGATTGTGCGCGGATATTTCGAGGATATTTCTCCGGATATTGAATCGGCCTATCGCATAGCGGGGCATAGCTGGTGGCGCACTTTCACCCGCATTGCGGTGCCGCTGGCTGGCCCCGGCATTGCCGCTGCCGGACTTCTGGCCTTTATTTTCTGCTGGAACAATTTTGTCTTTGCGCTGGTGCTGGCTTCGGCGGACAAACAGCCGGTGACGGTGGGGTCTCTGGCCTTTGTCACGGCCTCGGGCATTCAATATGGCCAGATTGCCGCGGCGATTGTTCTTTCCATCACACCCACACTCGCCATTGCCCTTTATGCCCAGCGCTATCTGGTTGAAGGCCTGTCTCTTGGCGCGGTGAAAGGCTGACTTATGTCCCAGATTTCAATCGACCAGATTTATAAGTCTTTCAAAACCGAAGCCGTGCTCAAAGGCGTCTCCTTGAGCGCGGAGCAAGGCGAGATTGTCGTGATTTTCGGCCCCTCCGGCACCGGGAAAACCGTCCTGTTGCGCATTATTGTCGGCATGGAAGATCCTGACGCCGGAACTGTGCGCCTGAGAGGCAAGGATATGACCGAGGCCGCGCCGGAAACCCGCGGCATCGGCATGGCTTTCCAGAATTTCGCCCTGTTTCCGCATATGAGCGCTTATGACAATATCGCCAGCGCCCTGACCGCCAAACATACCAATGCCACCGAAATCCAGGACCGTGTCGAAAAAATCGCCAAACTGCTGAAGATCAGCCATGTGCTGCAACAGACCCCGCGCGAACTTTCCAACGGGCAAAAACAGCGCACAGCCTTGGCGCGCGCCCTGGTGGGCGATCCGCGCATTCTGTTGCTTGACGACCCATTACGCAATGTCGATGCCAAATTGCGCTATGAAATGCGGCTGGAGTTGCCAACCCTGCTGAAAGCCGCCGGTTCCACCGTGCTTTATGTGACGCAAGACTATAAGGAGGCCATGGCGCTGGGGGACAAAATCGCCGTATTGCTGGATGGCCAGTTTGTGCAGACCGCAACACCGGCGCAAATCTATCTCGAACCGGCCACTTTGGGCGTGGCCCGGTTGTTTGGTGACCCCACACTGAATGTGGTGGCGGCAACACCGCAGATGCAGGGCGGCGCTCTGTCCTTTGCCTTTGGCGGCACATCCGTAAGCCTGCCGCTGTCTTTCGCGCATAGTGCCGGCAAAAGCTGTTCTATCGGCATCCGTCCCGAAGCTGTAATGGTTGAGGATCACCGCGCTGAGGGCAGTTTTCCGGTTGAGATTGTCGCCGTTACACCGCTGAATGAAAAAACGGTTCTGCTGCTGCGTACTCCGGATGGCACAGAACTGCTGGCCGCGGAACCCGGCAATGAAGAAACCAGCCGCAGGCATGGCATGGCCTATGCGCGGTTTAACCGCGACGCATTATTGCTTTTCGACGCAGCAAGCGGCCTCCGCATTGCCGCGCAACAGTCCTGAGGCCGCCATGTCTGATATTGCTCTCATTCTGGATGCTGTCGATAAAATCTACCTGCGACGGACAAAATCTCCGGTTTATGCGGTCAAAGGCCTGAATATGAACATTCAGCGCGGAGAAATCATCGCGCTTCTGGGCTCTTCCGGCTGTGGCAAAACCTCAACGTTGCGGATGATTGCGGGCTTTGAGGATGTCACCCAGGGTACGATCACGCTTGCCGGCCGGCGTCTGGAACAGTTGCCACCGGCGAAACGCAATGTCGCCATGGCCTTTGAAGGCTATTCGCTTTATCCGCCGCTGACCGTGCGCGATAACATCGCCTTTGCCCTGAAAAGTTCGCATATGCAGGCGGCGGATATTGACCGCGCGGTGCGTGAGGTGGCTGCGATGGTTGAAATCGAGCCCATTCTCGATCGTTATCCCTCCTCCATTTCCGGCGGGCAACAGCAACGCGCCAGCCTCGCCCGCGCGCTGGTGCGCAAGGCCGATCTCTATCTGCTAGACGAACCTATGGGCCAGCTTGAGCCGCAGTTGCGCGCGGTGCTGCGTGGCCGCCTCAAAAGTCTGCTGGTCGAACGGCGGATGACCTCGATTTTCGTCACCCATGACCAGACCGAGGCCAATGCGCTGGCCGACCGTATCGCCGTTATGGAAGGCGGTGTGCTGCAACAATTCGCCAATCAGAAAGAGCTGAAAGACCGGCCCGCCAATTTGTTTGTCGCCACATTCATCGGAGAGCCGCCGATGAATGTGTTTGACGCAACACTCGACAGCGCTGACGGCCTGAGTTTTCATATTACTGACGGCCCACAGCTTCACTATGGCCTGTCCGAAATATCGCCCGATGTGCGCAAGGCCATAGGCGCGCGCACAAAGGTTGTGGTTGGCGTGCGCCCCCACTCCATCAAACTGGGCACAGGCATTCATGAGGCGCGGGTGGTTTCAAACCAATGGCTGGGCGACCAGAGCCATATTGCCCTGAGTGTTGCTGGAAAATTGCTGGTGGCCGTGTCCCATGCGCCCATCGCGGCCCGCGCGGGTGAAATGCTGCGCTATGCGATCAGCGCCGCCCATCTGCATATTTTTGACACGGACAGCGGCAGGGCGCTGTCACATGGATCGGAGGCCGCCTGATGCAACGTGATCTTCTTATCGGTATTGACGCAGGAACCTCGGTCATCAAGGCCGTGGTGTTTACAACTCAGGGTGAGCAGGTGGCCATGGCCGCCCGCCCCAACAGCTATGACACGCCCGGCCCCGGTCAGGTGGAACAGGATATGCTGCGCACATGGGTGGATTGTGCCAGCACCCTTCGTGAATTGCATGATCTGGTGCCCGACCTGAACAATCGCATTGCCGCAATCGCTGTCACCGGACAGGGTGACGGCACATGGCTGATCGATGAGGATGGCGAGCCCGTAGGGGGTGGCCTGCTCTGGCTCGACTCCCGCGCGGCAGATATTATCGCCAATTATACCCAGACCCCGGCCTATGCTGATCATTATGCCAAAACCGGCTCCGGAGTGAATGCCTGCATGGCCTCCGGCCAGATTGCATGGATGAAGCAGCATCAGCCCGAGCGTCTGGCCCGCGCCCGAACTGCGCTTCATTGTAAGGACTGGTTATATTTCAAGCTCACCGGCGCACGGGCCACAGACCCCGCTGAGGCCAGCTTTACGTTTGGCAATTTCCGCAGCCGCACTTATGAACCCTCCATTCTGGCCGGAATGGGTATTGGTGAATATGAACGTCTTTTGCCGCCCATCATTGACGGCCAGAACACATCCCACACTCTGAGCGGGGCGGCAGCCTCCGTCACCGGCCTGCCGGAAGGTTTGCCTGTGGTGCTGGCCTATCTCGATGTGATGTGCACGGCGCTGGGCGGTGGGCTATATGATCAAAACCATGAGGTCGGCCTGTCGATTTTCGGCACAACAGGTATGCACATGCGCCTCGCCAGAACACCCGAGGAGGTGCCGCTGAACCCAATGCGCTCCGGCTATACAATGTGTTTTCCGATGGACAAAGCCGCCGCCATTTTGCAATCCAACATGGCTGCAACACTGAATATTGACTGGCTGCTGGATGTTGGCCGCGACGCGGCTGAGCTGGCCGGAGCCAAGGTTACACGCGCCGCCCTGCTGAAAGGCATGGATGAGCGTATTCTGGCCAGCCAGTCCAACGGGCTTGTCTATCATCCCTATATATTCGAGGCGGGCGAGCGCGGCCCCTTCCTCAACACCCATGCGCGGGCGCAATTTACCGGCCTGTCCAACAAAACCGGTTTTACCGCCATGATGCGGGCCGTATATGAAGGGCTGGCGCTAGCCTCGCGTGATTGTTACAGCGCCTCCGGTGTCATCCCGAATGAAATCCGCATGGGTGGGGGCGCGGCGCGCTCCAAGGCTTTGCGCACTATTCTGGCCTCGACACTGAATGCCAATGTGCGCACCGTCAACCGCGAAGAAATGGGCGCGGCGGGGGCGGCCATGATGGCGGCGGTGCGCCTTGGCCTGTTCAGGGATATGGCCACCTGCGCACACACATGGATCACGCCCGTGCTGGGCAGTGTAACCACGCCTGATCCAAGCCTGATCCGGCATTATGACGGGCTCTATTCGGCCTATCACACCATTCGTGAACTTATGCCTCCCGTTTGGGCGCAGCTTGCCACGATCAGACAGGAGAGCATGGCGTGAAAAAATCTGTCGCAATCATCGGTGATCGCTTCATGCTGCCCGGCATGTTTGAAACGGCCCTGCGCGAGACCTGCGGCGATGCACTCGACATCACCTCCTTTGAAATGCCCTGGCCGGATGAACCGATGCAGCATGGCTATGCCGAGGCGGGAATGGATGGCCTGAAGGAATATCAGGGCACAGCCGATGAGATTGTGGCCATGGCGGAAAATGCCGAAATTGTGGTGACCCAACTCGCCCCCTTTTCCGCCAGCATCATGGACAGATTGCCCAAGCTGAAAATGATAGCTGTTTCGCGCGGTGGTCCTGTCAATATTGACATGAGAGCGGCACAGGCGCGCAAGATTCTCGTTGTCAATACGCCGGGCCGCAATGCCAGCGCGGTGGCTGAATTTACCATCGGCGCCATTCTGGCTGAAACACGCCTGATCACCCGCGGGCATGAGTCACTGCGGCGCGGTGAATGGCGCGGCGACCTCTACCGCGCTGATCTCACCGGACAAGAACTTTCAGAAATGACCGTCGGTGTCATTGGTTACGGCCATGTCGGCACTAAGGTTGTGCGCATTCTGAAAGCCTTCGGCTGCAAAATATTGGTGCATGACCCCTATGTGCAGCTCTCCGTTGACGACCTGAATGAGGGTGTCGAGCAGGTCTCCATGCAGCGCATATTGACAGAGTCGGATGTGGTGACCCTTCATGCGCGCGTTACCGAAGAAACACGCGGCTTTATCGGCGCGGCGCAATTTGCCGCCATGAAGCCGGGCGCCTATTTCGTCAATACCGCGCGCGGGCCGATGGTGGATTATCCGGCGCTGACAGCCGCTCTGAAAAGCCGCCATTTGCGCGGCGCGGCCATTGAAACCTTTGGTATTGAGCCTGTGCCGCCCGAATGGGAATTGCTGAGGCTCGACAATGTCACCCTTACGCCACATATAGCAGGTGCGTCCGTCAAAACCGTGAAATATGCGGCGGGTGCGGCAGCTGAGGAGGTGCGGCGTTATCTTGCTGGCGAGGCCCCCGCCAATCCGTGCTAGATGACCGCGCGCTTAAAAATATATTCGTGACAGAAAACAGGACAAAATGACACAGGATATTGGCCTTTTTGATCTCATTGTCATCGGCGGCGGCGTGAATGGCGCGGGCATAGCGCGTGATGCTGCCGGACGCGGTCTTTCTGTTTTGATGGTCGAAAAGGATGATCTGGCGCAGGGCAACTCCTCACGATCGG
>DAIMHB010000055.1:0-2305 GCA_036723545.1 Beijerinckiaceae bacterium | reverse complement strand
GGCATGCTGGTGCATGGCGGCTTACGCTATCTGGAATATTATGAATTCCGGCTGGTGCGCGAGGCGCTGATCGAGCGTGAAATCTTGCTCAATGCCGCCCCGCATATCATCTGGCCGATGCGCTTTGTGCTGCCGCACAGTCCGGAGCAGCGTCCGGCATGGATGGTGCGGATCGGCCTGTTTCTTTACGACCATCTGGGCGGACGCAAAAAACTACCCCCCACCCGCGCGTTGGACCTAACCCGTGCGCCCGAGGGCAAGCCGATTCGCAAGGCCTATCGTAAGGCTTTTGAATATTCTGACTGCTGGGTGGATGATGCGCGGCTTGTGGTGCTCAACGCGCTGGATGCACAAAAACGTGGCGCGACCGTGATGGTGCGCACGCCGCTCATCCATGCGCGGCGCGATGGTCTGATCTGGAGTGTTGATCTTCTCAACAGCAACAGCCAAACCAAAATAACCGCGCGGGGCAAGGTTATTGTCAATGCCGCAGGCCCATGGGTGGAAAATGTCTTGCGCAATCTGGGCAGCAATGCCGAAAACCGCGTGCGGCTGGTTAAGGGCAGCCATATCATCACCCAAAAATTCTGGGACGGTGATCAGGCCTATCTGTTGCAAAACACCGATAACCGCGTGATTTTCGTCAATCCTTATGAGGGCGACCTCTGTCTCATTGGCACAACGGATATTCCGTTCGACGGCAGGGCCGAGGATGTTCATATCACGCCGGACGAGGTGGACTATCTGCTGAATGTGGTTAATCGCTATTTTGTGACGCAGCTCACCCCGCGGGATGTGCGTCATGCCTATTCCGGTGTGCGCCCGCTTTATGATGACAATGCCGAAAATCCGAGCGCTGTGACCCGTGACTATATTTTCAATGTGGATGCACCGGCTGGTCTTGCACCTGTTTTGTCGATATTTGGCGGAAAAATCACCACTTACCGCAAGCTGGCCGAACATGCGCTGGACAAGCTGAAGCCCTTTTTCCCCAATATGGGAAAAGCATGGACGCAATCTGCACCCATGCCCGGGGGCGATATGCCTGATGCCAATTTCGACAGTCTGCTGGCTAGGCTGCGCCAGGATTATGCGTTTTTGCCGGCGCAGGTCAGCCTTGAATATGCCCGCCGCTATGGCACGCGCGCCTATGACCTGCTGGGTGACAGCCGCAGTCTGGCTGATCTTGGCCATTATTTTGGCGGCACTCTCTATGAGCGTGAAGCCCATTTCCTTAAAAATGAGGAATGGGCACAAACAGCCGAGGACATTCTGGATCGCCGCACGAAACATGGCCTTCATCTCACCACAGCAGAAAAAGCGGAATTTGCCGCGTGGTTTTCCGCGCTGACGCAGGGCTGAAGCGGATGACCGGCCCTGACCAGCTCTTAGCACAACTTCGCAGCTTTTCGGCCCGTATTGGCGCGGATACACGCCGCACACAGGCCGCAGGCGGCAATACATCCCTCAAACATCATGGCACCCTCTGGATCAAGGCCTCAGGAACATGGTTGTCTCAGGCGCTTGAAACGGATATTTTTGTGCCTGTGAAGCTGGCCCCTTTGCGGGAAGCGCTGGCTATGAATGACCCGCGCGCCGAAAAATCCATTGATTTTATTGATGACACACTGAACAGCCGCAATCTGCGCCCCTCTATTGAAACCTCTGTTCATGCGGCGATTGACTGGCCGGTCGTGGCCCATATTCATTGTGTCGATACACTGTCCTTTGCCATCCAGAGAGATGGCACGGCGCAGATTGCCGCGCGTCTTGCCTCGGATGAAGATATTCGCTGGGTCACTATTCCCTATTTCAGGCCGGGTTTACCGCTTTATAAGGCCATAGCCGAGCGGACTAAGCCGGACATAAATGTCTATATTCTGCAAAATCATGGTCTTATTGTTGCGGGCGCTACGGTCGCGGAGGTTGAAAATCGCTTGGAGCGTGTCTGCAATGCCCTCAAGGTTCAGCCACGTCCGATGCCCGAGCCCAATCTGGACAGGCTGCGCCAACAGATTGAAGGCACAGATTACCGCTTGCCCGCGCATTGGGAAGCCCATGCACTGGCGCTTGACCCGATAAGCCGGACTCTCGCGCTGGGTGGTTCGCTTTATCCGGACCATGTGATTTTTCTTGGGCCCGGCGTTGTCGAAACCGCTGTCATTCCTCCCGCAAGCACACAGCCGATGCTTATGCTGCCGGACGGCATAGTGCTGCGGCGCAGTGCGACTGCGGCGGCAGATGCCATGGCCAAATGCCTCGCGGATGTTTTGGCCCGCGTGCCTGCGGGCAGTCATCTCATGCG
>DAIMHB010000054.1:0-9256 GCA_036723545.1 Beijerinckiaceae bacterium | reverse complement strand
GGGCCATGGTGCTGGGCGCGGGCGGGGCGGCGCGCGCCATTGTTTATGCCCTGCGCGAGGCCGGAATTGAGCAGATCGTAGTTGTGAACCGCGATCAGGCGCGGGCGCAATCATTAAAAACACTCTGGCATGGCGCATTTAATGTCGCGGACTGGGCTTCACTTGGCGATTATCTGCCCGAAACGGATTTGCTGATCAATACGACCTCACTGGGCATGAAGGGTCAGCCGCCTCTCCTTCTGCCCTGGGAGACAACACGGGCAGGCCTGATTGTGCATGATATTGTCTATGTGCCGCTGGAAACGGATTTGCTGAAAGCAGCGCGCGCACATGGATATAAAACAGTGGAGGGTCTGGGCATGTTGCTGCATCAGGCTGCCCCCGGCTTTGCCCATTGGTTTGGCCGCACGCCGCAGGTGACAGCCGAACTGCGCCAGCTTGTTCTGGATGCAATCGGATGATTGTTCTGGGATTAACCGGCTCGATCGGCATGGGCAAATCCACCACGGCGGAGATGTTCCGCAAGTCGGGCGTGCCGGTTTTTGATGCTGATGCCACGGTTCACGCCCTTTACAAGGGTGCGGCTGTGCCTTTGATTGAGGCCGCCTTTCCCGGCACTACAAGCCATGGCACTGTGGATAGGCAGCTTTTAAGCCGGATTGTGCTGGCCAGCCCGGCGCAGATGCAGCGGCTTGAAGCGCTGATTCATCCCCTGATTGCGGTTGAACGGCAAAGGTTTCTGGACCATTGCCGCGCGCTCAATGTGCCGCTGGTGGTGCTGGATATACCGCTGCTGTTTGAAACCGGCGCGCAAGGCCAAGTGGATTATGTTGTTGTGGTTTCTGCTCCGCATGAGATACAACGTCAGCGTGTTTTATCGCGGCCCAATATGGACGAGGCGCGGTTTTTGTCGATAATGTCGAAGCAGATGCCTGATGTTCAGAAGCGTCAGCGTGCAGATTTTATCATCGAAACCGGCAAGGGGCTGGATGAGGCGGAACGTCAGGTTCATCATCTGCTGAATCATGTATCAGGATTGAACGGCGATGCGTGAGATTGTGCTGGATACGGAAACCACCGGGCTTGACCCGGCGCAGGGCCACCGCGTTGTGGAAATTGGCTGTGTCGAGCTGTTCAATTCCATTCCCACCGGCCAGACCTATCATGTCTATCTCAATCCGGAACGGGATATGCCG
Source organism: Beijerinckiaceae bacterium (assembly GCA_036723545.1). Lineage (GTDB taxonomy): Bacteria > Pseudomonadota > Alphaproteobacteria > Rhizobiales > Beijerinckiaceae > JANXSV01. The sequence goes on along the minus strand of DAIMHB010000054.1, from coordinate 8,060 downwards.
GAAGAAGCCCAGCGCGTGCATGGGCTCTCCGCAGAATTTCTGAAAGATAAGCCGGTATTTGCCCAAATTGCCGATGAATTTCTGGCCTTTATCGGCAATGACCGGCTGGTGATTCACAATGCCGAATTTGATATTAAATTCCTGAATGCCGAGCTGAAAAAACATAACCGGCAAGTTCTGAGTTTTGACCGCGTTCTTGATACGCTGGCGCTGGCGCGGCGGCGCAATCCGGGTGGTTCCAATTCACTGGATGCTCTGTGCAGCCGCTATAATATCGACAATTCACGCCGCACCAAACATGGCGCCCTGCTCGATTCGGAAATTTTGGCGGAAGTCTATGCCGAATTGCTGGGCGGACGGCAGAGCAATCTGGGCCTGAGCGACAGCCGCAAACCCACAGCCGGTGTGGCTGTAAAAGCCGCAAGGGCGCGCCCGAACCCATTGCCTGCGCGCATAACAGCGCAGGATATGACAGAGCATGAGGCCTTTATCGCGCAGATGGGCGATAAAGCCCTCTGGACCAGCTATGTTCGCGAAGACCAATAAAAAGCCCGCCGGAGGGCGGGCTGATCAGGTTTAATTCGCGGTCTGAGATTGGGCCTCATTGATCCGCTGCTGAAACAGAGCAGCAAAATCAATCGGATCAATATAGAGAGGCGGGTAGCCGCCATTGCGCACAGCTTCCGCCACAATATTGCGGGCGAAGGGGAACAACAGCCGCGGGCATTCCACCATCAGCAGCGGATGAATATGCTCGGCAGGAATACCGCGAATTTTGAACACGCCGGCATAGTCCAGCTCGAATTTGAACAGAACGGCCTCGCCGGTTGAAGCCGAACCTTCCAGCAGCAGGTTGACCTCGAAATCTTCTTCCGAAAGCGGACGCGCATTGACATTCACCTGAATCGAAATATTCGGACCCGTTTCCTGCGGGCCGAGCGAGCGCGGCGCATTCGGGTTTTCGAATGAAAAATCCTTGGTATATTGCACAAGCACATTCAGCGAAGGCGCTTCAGCGGCATCAGCATTGCCGTTGGAATCGGCCATAAAACTCTCCTCGTCAACGATAAACAGAACTTAGCAGCTAGCATGGAAAGCCCCTTGCGACAAGACAGGCACGTAAGGGCGCTGTGTTCATTCTAGGGATCGTTCGGGCTCTCATCAATATGCCGCCAGTCCGATTCATCAAGGTCGATGATATTCGGATCATGACTAGGCCTTCGGCCACTGGGCGTATAGGCCCCTCTTGTGGCAATCCAGCTGCGCAGTGAGGGGGCCAGAAGTGCCAGCCCTATCAGATCGGATAAAAATCCCGGAACAATCAGCAATATCGCTCCCACGGAATGGATCACCGGTTCCATGCTTGTGCGGGACGGATTGGCCTGCTGGCGAATGCGGGAAAAGGCGGCCAGACCAATATGCCGCAGTGAATTGATACCAAGAAGAAAGGTCGCAACGCCGACCAGCACGGCTCCGCCTAGACCTATGACACTGATAACATAGGTAAATGCAATATATTCTCCGATGAACCAGAGAATGAGCAACATGCCGATGGGTGCAGGGCGGATCATGGTCAGAATTGAATCCAGCTTTAAATATCAAGCGTTGACGATAATTATGTCGTTTTTATCGTATAAAGTACAATAATATGCTTATGAAAAGAGACGTTTCATCTTTTCACCCCAATCCCTTACAAACAGCCAATATCGAACCCATATAGACCGAAACATCACCCGAAAAGAGCCCCGACCATGCATGATCCATTTGATCTCACAACCATTATTTTCGCCCTGCTGGCGGTGTTTGTGGTGTGGAAATTGCGGGCTGTTCTTGGCGAACGCAACAGTGACGATCCCCAGCGCCCGGAAAGTGGGGCTGAAATGTTCAAAAATCCGGCCTATGGCGACGACAATATCATCCGCCTGCCCACAGCCAGACAAAGCGTCGAAGAGGACAGTCTTAAAGAATTTGCCGCTCCCGACACAAAACTCTGGAGCGATTTATCCGGCTTGAAGGCCCGTGACCCGCAATTTGACCCGGCTGCGTTTCTGCTTGGCGCTGCCAGGGCGCATGAGATCATCGTGCAGTCCTTTGCGGCAGGGGATGTGAAAACCCTCAAACCCCTGCTGGCGCAGGGTGTGTTTGACAGTTTCAGCCAGGCGATTGCCGGTCATCAGGCACGGGGTGAAACCCTGGAAACAACCATGGTGGCACAGGACAAATCGACATTTGAAACGATTGAAATTCAGGGCAACGAGGCCCGTATTTCTGTCCGTTTCCGCTCGAAAATGATCAGCTGCACCAAGGATAAGTCCGGTGCGGTGATTGAGGGCAGCGCTGATCAGGTGGTGGATATTCAGGATGTCTGGACCTTTGCCCGCATGTTGAACTCACGCGATCCAAACTGGAAACTGGTTGCCATTATGGATATTTAAGCGGTGCACCTGAGCCAGGTTGCTTTTTCGAGCCTTGATGGTTTTGAAACAGATCATATTGCCGAAATATTCGTTCTGTTTCGGCAAATGGCGGTGCATGTGCTTTCATCTAAGGACAGTTTGCGCGCCGCCTGTCCGCCCTCTCCTGAATTGCGGGCTGTGTATCAGAAGGCCCTTGAGGTCGGAGATCTCGCTGATGCTCCGGCACGGGCCTTTTTCAAAACCTATTTTCAACCTTTTCGCATTGATGCCGACCCTTCCGGTTTTGTCACCGGATATTATGAGCCGGAGGTGGAGGGCGCGCTTCAGCCGGGTGCTGGTTTTACCGCACCCATTCTGGCACGGCCTGCGGATTTGGTCACATTAAACGAGATGCGCGAGGGGCTGATGGCGCTGCGCCGTCTCTTCAATGGCGATCTTGTGCCCTATCCCACCCGCGCCGAGATTGAGAATGGCCATGTCGCCGGTTTGCAGCCGCTGGTCTTTCTGAGAGACGCGGTTGAGGTTTTTCTCATTCAGGTGCAGGGTTCAGCGCGCGTGCGCCTGCCGGACGGACGTGTGCTGCGTTTGCGTTATGACGGGCGCAATGGTCATCCCTATATATCGATTGGCCGCAAGCTGATTGAGGCGGGTGAAATCACAGAGGCGGAGATGTCTCTGGCGCGTCTGAAAGAGTGGCTGCGCAGTCATGGCCTTGCGGCGGGGGGGCGTGCCCGTGCCCTTATGCACACCAATCGGTCCTATATATTTTTTACATGTGATGAGGTTTTAACCGAAACACAGGGCCCGATTGGCGGCGCCGGCCTGTCCCTGCAGCCGCTGCGCTCGCTGGCCATTGACCGTTCGATCTGGAGTTATGGCCTGCCATTCTGGATTGAGGCGGAACTGCCGTTTCAGCAGAAGGTGCCGGAACGCTTTGCCCGCCTCATGCTGGCGCATGACACGGGTTCGGCCATTGTCGGCGCGGCGCGGGGTGATATTTTTTTTGGTACGGGCGAAAAAGCCGGTTATCATGCCGGTAACATCCGCCATGCGGCGCAATTTACGGTTCTGTTGCCCAAACCATGAATATGAAAGATTTTTTCCCTGATGTGCCGAAGGCCGCATCCCGTCGCACCCGTCGGCTGACGGAAGATGAGGTCGATCTGTGGCGCAGTGTCAGCGAAACGGTTAAGCCGCATGGGCCGGTTCCGCATGTGCCCAAAGCCCGCATGGTCAAACGTCCGATTGTTCCTGTCATGCCGGCCCATGAATTCATGCCGCATGATGCGCCTTTGTCGGCGCTGGAACGGCGGCTGAAGCAAAAATTGTTACGCGGGCGAATCCATCTCGATGCCAGTCTTGATCTGCATGGGTTACGGCAGGAGGAGGCGCATTCGGCCTTGATCAATTTTCTGATTGAGGCGCAGCGGCGGCAAAACCGCATTGTTCTCGTGATTACCGGCAAGGGCAAAGCGGGTGAATCACCGGATATATATGAACCGCAGGCCGGTGTTTTGCGCCGCGCCCTGCCCCACTGGCTGCGGGCCAGCGATTTGCGCGCTCTGGTGATCGGCTTTGAGGAGGCTGGCCGCCTTCATGGCGGCAGTGGCGCATTTTATGTGCGGATTCGCCGCACGGATCGGCTGAAATGACCCCCTTCGGTCAGAGAATTCGCAAATTGCGTCAGGACAGGGGCCTGTCTCTCAAAACCATGGCCTATGATATTGGCGTATCGGCGGCCTATCTCTCCGCGCTGGAACATGGCAAACGCGGCACGCCCACATGGACCCTGGTGCAGCGCATCATCACCTATTTCAATATTATCTGGGATGAGGCCGAGGAGCTGGTGCGCTTGGCCCAGATTTCAAATCCGCGCGTGGTGATTGAAACCGGCGGTCTCAAGCCGGAGGCCACCGAACTGGCCAATCTTCTGGCGCGGCAGATTGCAGATTTGACCGTAAGTGAAATGGCAACGCTGCTTGGCTTTCTCAAACAGGCGCGCACAAAGCCGAACCGCTCATAAACGGCCTTCACCGTCGCGCCGCTCTTGACCATAGTCATCGGGAATGCCACACACAGCCCATTCTTAGGACAGACAAAATGAAATCATTCGAGGTTCTTGGCATTGGCAATGCCATTGTCGATGTGCTTGGTGCAACCGATGACAGTTTTCTTCATGCCAAGGCCATCATCAAAGGGGCAATGAACCTGATTGATGAGCCGCGCGCCGAGGATCTTTATGCCAGCATGTCGGAGGCGGTGATCATCTCCGGTGGTTCTGCCGCCAATACAATGGTGGGCATTGCCAATTTGGGGGTCAGTGCCGCCTATATTGGCAAGGTTAAGGCGGATGCGGTCGGGGCGGTGTTCACGCATGACCTGCGCAAAACCGGTGTGGCCTTTGATGTGCCGGCCGCAACGCAAGGCCCGGCCAGTGCCCGCTCCTTTATTTTTGTCACGCCGGACGGGGAGCGTTCGATGAACACCTATCTCGGTGCCTGCCAAAATCTGGCCCCTGAGGATATTGAGCCCGCCCTGGTGCAGGGCAGTGCCATCACCTATCTCGAAGGTTATCTCTGGGATAAGCCTGCGGCGAAACAGGCCTTTCTCAAGGCCTCGCATATTGCCCATGCGGCGGGCAACCGCGTGGCGATCACCTTGTCGGATTCCTTTTGTGTCGAGCGCTTCCGATCCGAGTTTTTGGAGCTGATTCGCAGCAAAACGGTGGATATTGTCTTTGCCAATGAGGCGGAGCTGACCTCGCTGTATGAAACCCGCAATTTTGACGAGGCCCTGCGCGCTGTGGCCTCAGAGCATGTGCTGGCGGTGGTGACGCGCTCGGAACTGGGCGCCATTGTGCTGGACGGGAATGAGAGCTGGTCTGTTCCGGCCTTTCCGATTGACGCCCTTGTCGATTCAACGGGTGCTGGGGATCTGTTTGCCGCAGGCTTTCTGGCCGGGCTGGTGCGCGGCAGGAGCCATGAGTTCAGCGCCCGCCTTGGCGCCCTGGCCGCAGCCGAGGTTATTCAGCACCTTGGTGCACGGCCGCAGTCGGATTTGCGGGCTTTATCCCTGCAGCACGGCTTGGGGCTTTAAAAATTTCCTTCCCGTCATCCTGAGGAGGCCGAAGGCCGTCTCGAAGGATGAGGGAGAAAGTAAATGTCTGCTTTAAAGTTTGCGCAGGGCCACCTGCTCGATGCGGTGGCTCGCGCCTTTGGTCAGCACCAGACTGGCGCGCGGGCGGGTGGGCAGGATATTTTCATGCAGATTGGGCAGGTTGATCCGTGTCCACAGGCTCATGGCGGTTGAAACCGCCTGTGCGTCGGTTAAATCGGCATATTTGGTGAAAAAGCTGCGCGGATCACGAAAAGCGGTTTCCCGCAGCCGCATGAAGCGCTCAACATACCATTTTTCCAGCAGTTTCTCGTCGGCATCGAGATAGATCGAAAAATCAAAAAAATCTGAAACGAAGGGAATTTCCTCTCCCACAGGCGACAGCCGGTTGGGCAGCAGCACATTCAGCCCCTCGACAATTAAAATGTCGGGCCGGTCAACAATGGTCGATTCGCCGGGCACAACATCATAGACCAGATGCGAATACACCGGCGCGGCAACATTGCTTTTGCCGGCCTTCACATCCGAGAGAAATGTGATCAGAGCCTTGCCGTCATAGCTTTCAGGAAAGCCTTTGCGTTCCATCAGGCCCTGACGGGTGAGTTCGGCATTATTGTGCAAAAACCCGTCCGTGGTGACCAGATCCACTTTGGGCGTATTGGGCCAGCGCGACAAAAGTGCGCGCAAAACACGGGCCGTGGTGGATTTTCCGGCAGATACAGATCCGGCAATGCCGATAATATAAGGCACCTTGCCATCTTCCGCGCCCAAAAAGCGCTGTGTGGCCTTATAAAGCCCCTGCGTTGCCGCCACATAAAGCACCAGCAGGCGCGACAGCGGCAGATAAATCGCCACCACCTCTTCCAGCGAGATGGGGTCATGCAGACTCTGGAGCTTATGCAGGTCGTCGAGTGTCAGGGTCAGCGGCGTATCGGCGCGCAGGTCCGCCCATTCCTCCCGGCTGAACCAGCGATAGGGTGACATGTCTTTGGTTGGCTTGTCCATGTGCCCCCGGGTTTCTTCTGCGGTCACCTGCACGTCCATCAGGTCTGAGCTGTTGTGCGTGCGGCTTTTTCCTGCAAACCGGACTGATGGGTTCGGCGTGCCAGTTCTTCCGTTACATCCTGCAACGTAACGCCGCCAATTTGAAGCACGACTAAAAGATGATAGAGCACATCGGCGGCTTCCATTTTCAGGGCTTTGGGGTCATTTTGCAGCGCGGCAATGACACATTCAAAGGCCTCCTCGCCGAATTTTTTGCCAGCTTTGGCCTGTCCGCCGGCAATCAGACTGCTGGTATAGGACGAATCCGGGGCTGCGCTGGCGCGGCGGGCGATGAGGGCGGCGAGGTCATCAAGGGTAAAGGACATGTCGGGTCTCAGTTTTCTATGCGCATGGGCAGACCGGCTCTGGCCATATAGGCCTTGGCCTCGCCAATGGTGAATGTGCCGAAATGGAAAATTGACGCGGCCAGCACGGCACTGGCATGGCCCTGGCGCACGCCCTCCACCAGATGGTCAAGCGTGCCCACCCCGCCGGAGGCAATCACCGGCACATGCACGGCATCGGCAATGCGGCGGGTAAGATCAAGGTCAAAGCCGCTCTTTGTGCCGTCTCTGTCCATCGAGGTGAGCAAAATTTCGCCCGCGCCCAAGGATACAACCTCGCGGGCAAAGTCGATGGCGTCAATGCCGGTGCCTTTGCGCCCGCCATGGGTGAAGATTTCCCATGTTTCCGGCCCGGTTTTTTTGGCATCAATGGCGACAACAATGCACTGGTCGCCAAATTTCTGTGCGGCCTCGCGCACGAATTCACGGTTGGAGACGGCAGCGGAATTGATCGAAACCTTATCCGCCCCGGCCAGCAGCAGATTGCGGATATCCTCCAGCTTGCGCACGCCGCCACCCACCGTGAGGGGCATGAAGCAATGTTCAGCGGTGCGCTGCACCACATCCAGCAAAATGCCGCGATTGTCGCTGGTGGCGGTAATGTCGAGAAAGCATAATTCGTCCGCCCCTGCCGCATCATAGGCCATGGCGCATTGCACCGGGTCGCCGGCATCGACAAGGTCAACAAAATTAATGCCTTTGACGACGCGGCCATCTTTCACATCAAGGCAGGGAATGACACGGACTTTAAGCATCGGTTTTTCCCGTTTTTGCGGCGGCAATCAGGGCCAGCGCCTGACGCGGATCAATCCGGCCATCATAAAGCGCGCGGCCGGTAATGGCACCGGCCAGCGGCGCGCAATCCTCAGCCAACAGGCGGCGGATGTCGTCGAGCGAAGCCAGACCGCCCGAGGCAATCACCGGAATGGTGAGGGCATGGGCCAGCTCAAGCGTCGCCTCGATATTCAAACCCTTCAGAACGCCGTCGCGGGCTATATCGGTATAAATAATGGCGCATACACCGGCATCCTCAAAGCGCTGGCCCAGTTCGAGAGCCGTGATCTGCGAGGTCTTGGCCCAGCCATCCACTGCCACCAGCCCGTCGCGTGCATCAATACCCACCGCCACACGGCCTGAAAAC
>DAIMHB010000053.1:7980-9258 GCA_036723545.1 Beijerinckiaceae bacterium | reverse complement strand
CCGTCATCCTGAGGAGGCCATAGGCCGTCTCGAAGGATGAGGGGGAGAGGAAACGCTCGCGCAAAAATCTAAAATTCTGAAATGCTTTAGCCGTTTTGAAATCCAGCCAATAAGATAACCGCCTGCAAGCCGTTTTAAATGGCCGTAGGCATCTATCGCTGCGGGTTATGAAAAATGGCCCTATCGAACCAGAATGGCGCGGAAATCATTCACATTGGTCAGGGTCGGGCCGGTGATGACCAGCCGGTTCAGCGCCTGAAAATAGCTATAGGCGTCATTATTGGCGAGATAATCGGCAATTTTAAGCTCAGCCGCATGGGGATGACGCACAAGACTTTCATCAATCCATGCGCCGGCATTCGTCTCTATACCGTCGATGCCGTCCGTATCGCAGGCAATGGCGGCAATGCCGCTCATATCGCCAAGAGCCTGCAGCAAGGCCAGCAGAAATTCCGCATTGCGCCCGCCGCGCCCTTTGCCGCGCACGGTAACCGTTGTTTCTCCGCCCGACAACAAGACCATGGGCTTGGACGCAAGAGTGGCTTGCCGGCGCTGGGTCATTGCTATTCCGGCACAAACTTTCGCCACCTCGCGGGCTTCACCCTCGATACAATCGCTTAAAATCACCGGAAGAAGTCCGAGCGCGCGGGCTTGGGCTGCCGCAGCATTGAGGGCCATCATCGGCGTGGCGAGCATGTGAACAGCATGGCGCGGGGCGGGCAGGGGCGCTGTGCAGTTGGCCTTAATCGCAGCACGCACCGTTTCAGAAATATGGACTTCATATTGGTGCAGCGAGGTAAATATATCGGCGGCACTGAGCGGTTCGGCAATGGTCGGGCCGGAACCTATGGCGGCGGGGTCATCACCCGGAACATCCGAAATCAGAAAGGTGACAAGCTGCGCTCGCGCCGCCGCTGCGGCAAGACGGCCCCCTTTGATGGCGGAGAGACTTTTACGCACCTTGTTCATGGCGCCGATGGGCATGCCGCTTTGCAATAAAGCACGGTTGACCGCTTGCTTTTCGGCAAAACTCACTCCGGCCACAGGCAGGCTCAGCAATGAGGACGCACCGCCCGACATCAGAAAAATGACAAGATCATCCGGCCCGGCGCTGTGCGCCATCGCCAGAATGCGGGCGGCGGTTTTCAAGCCGGTTTCATCCGGAACCGGATGAGCGGCCTCGACAATTTCAACATATTGCGTCGGGCAGGCATGGCCGTAACGTGTCACCACCAGCCCCTCGACCGGCGCGCCCCATTCGTTTTCAAAGGCCTGCGC
>DAIMHB010000053.1:0-7970 GCA_036723545.1 Beijerinckiaceae bacterium | reverse complement strand
GGCCTGCGCCATGCAGGCCGAGCCTTTACCAGCCCCCAGCACAAGGGTGCGTCCCTTGGGGCGGGGCGGCAGATGCGGGCCGAATTTGCCATCGGGCATGGCTGCCGCAAGAGCAGCATGGAAAAGATTCAGGAGCAAATCGTGATTGTTCATGGTTCAGCCACGCTGATTAGGACGCAAAATTATGAAATCCCGTTCAATCCGCATAAATGGGACATGCGTTGTGTTGCCTTATCGGGATCAAGCAACAGTCCAGCCTCATGTGCAAGCCGAAACACCTCGGCATAATGCACAATCGAACGGGCCGACTGCATTCCGCCCACCATTGCAAAATGATCCTGAAAGCCGTTCAGCCAGCTCAGAAATACCACACCCGCTTTGTAATATTGAGTGGGGGATTCAAAAATCTTGCGCGAAAGCGGCACGGTCGGAGCCAGAATTGCCTCATATCCGGCGCGGTCTCCGGCACCCAGTTGGATCAGTGCAGCGGCGGCAGCTGGAGCGATCGGATCAAAAATGCCGAGCAAACCATGCGAGAAGCCCTGTTCGTCACCGGCAATCAGTTCAGCATAGTTGAAATCATCGCCCGTATACATTTTGACACCTGCGGGAAGGCAGCGGCGCAGTTCAATTTCGTATCGCGCCTCCAGCAGCGAAATTTTGATGCCGTCGATTCTGTCCTTATGCGCATCGATAATGGCCAGACAGGCGTCCATTGCGGCCGCCACATCGGTTGAGCCCCAATAGCCCTTCAGGGCTGGGTCAAACATATCGCCGAGCCAATGCAAAATCACCTTATGGCGGCAACCGGACAAAACCCGATCATAGACCTTGAAATAATCGTCCGGAGATCGGGCAATGGCGGCCAGAGCGCGGCTGGCCATCAGAATAATATGGCCGCCCTGCGCCTCGATAAATTCAGCCTGCGTCTCATAGGCGCGGATCACGTCATCCAGCGTTTTGGCCTCAAAAGGGGCAAGATGATCCGTGCCCGCGCCGCTGGCCAGATCGGCACCCTTAACTGTGCGCGCATCCGACAAAGTGCGGCGGATCAGCTCCTGCGCATTGGCCCAGTCAAACCCCATGCCGCGCTGTGAAGTGTCCATGGCTTCAGCAATTTTAAAGCCCAAACCCCAGAGATGATGGCGAAAAGCCAGTGTTTTGTCCCAATCCACCTTAGGCTTGCCCCAGGGGTCGGCGTTGAACGGGTCGGCCACCACATGCGCGGCAGCATAAACCTCGCGCGGAAACGGCGTGCTCACCCGCAACGGAAAAGGCGAGGCGCGATGAACCTGATAGGTTTGCAACGATCCGTCGGGAAGAGGGAGAACGATCTGCGCCATGGGCACCTCGGAAAGGAATAGTGACAGCTTGGCTTTACTAGATCGTTCTATATAGTTTGACAAGTGATATTTTGACACAAGTGGGCGGGCGAGGCAAATTTCGAGGCTTCATCTCTGCATTTTATAACATTTGCCGCTTTAAGCGTGATTGTAAGGCCTTAAATATGTTTCCTGATAGAGTCTGAAATTAAATTCATATTGACATATGAACAACGCCTGTTTACTAGATCGTTCTAGTTTTCAATTTCAATCTCACAGGCGCTTTGTGCTTCAGGTTCCAAACCGAAAAAATGTCACCATTCTTGACATTGCCGAAGCGGCGGGTGTGTCGCGCGCGGCTGTGTCGCTGGTGCTGCGCGAAAAGCCGGGCGTGGGCGCGCAAACGCGCCTGCGGGTGCAGCAGGCCATGCGTGATCTGGGCTATGTCTATAATCGCGGCGCGGCCAATCTGCGCCAGTCAAAGTCCAGTGTCGTGGGCATGATCATCAATGACCTGACCAATCCGTTTTTTGCGCAGCTTGCGGTGGGCATAGACCGTGCCCTGCAAATTTCGGGCTTCATGCCCTTCATGGCCAATACGGGCGAGAGCGTGGTGCGGCAAGGCGATCTCATCCGATCCATGCGTGAGCATGGTGCGGTGGGTTTGATCATCTGCCCGGCCTTGGGCACAGATCCGGATGAACTGGCCGATCTGGCGCGGGATTTTCCGCTGGTTCTGGCGGTGCGGCGGATTGCCGGCTCCAAGCTGGCGACAGCGGCCTCTGAAAATGAACGCGGCGCTTTTGCCGCGACACGGCATTTGCTCTCGCTGGGACATAGACGCATTGCGTTTCTGGGCGGGCGCGCCTCGACCATCATCCGGCAGGAGCGTGTCGCCGGATATCGTGCGGCGCTGGAAGCGCAGGATATTGCCTATGATCCGACGCTTGTGATCGAAGCCATGCCCACACGCCTTGGCGGCATTGACGCCATGACCTCGGCGCTGGCGCTGGCGCACCGGCCTTCTGCGGCCTTATGTTTCAACGATGTGGTGGCGATGGGCGCGATGATTGCGGCGGGGCGGCATGGTCTGAAGGTGGGCGAGGACATCGCCCTTGTCGGCTTTGACGATATTGCCGAGGCCGCACTGGTGACGCCGCCTTTGACCACGGTTGCTGTCAATGCGGAAGTGCTGGGCGAAAATGCCGCCCGTCTGCTGTTGAATCAGATTCGTGAGGGTGTGGGCTCTGTGGGCAATTATGTCGGCGATGCCCGCCTCGTTATACGCGGTTCATGCGGTGCCAAGGTGAATATAAGGGTGTAAAATATGGCTTTTGCAAAAATTCTCTCTGCGGATGCGGCGGCGGCACTGATCGCCGATGAAGCCGTTGTGACCGTATCCTCCTCCTCTGGTCTGGGCTGTCCCGATGCGGTGCTGGCGGCGCTGGGGCGTCGCTTTACAGCCGAGGGGCATCCGCGCAACATCACCACGCTGCATCCGATTGCGGCGGGGGATATGTCCGGCATCAAGGGCATTGACCATATTGCCAAAGAGGGCCTGCTCAAAAAAGTGCTGGCAGGGTCCTATCCCTCCGGCCCTTCCACTGCCGAGCCGCCGCTGATCTGGCAGATGATTACCGGCAATCAAATTCCGGCCTATAATATCCCGTCCGGCATTTTGTTTGATATGCACCGCGAGGCGGCGGCCAAGCGCCCGGGCGTGCTGACCAAGGTGGGACTGGATACATTTGTTGACCCCGCTTTCGAGGGCTGCGCCATGAATGAACGTGCGCGCGCTGAGCCGGTTGTGGTGCATAAAACGTTTGAGGGCGAGGACTGGCTCTATTTCAAAAGCATCATCCCGAATGTGGCGATTATCCGCGCCACAACAGCGGATGAGCGCGGCAACCTCTCCTTCGAGCATGAGGGCGGAATTTTGGGCCCGCTGGATCAAGCTTTGGCCGCGCATAATAATGGCGGGCTGGTGATTGCGCAGGTGAAGCGGCTGGCGAAATTCGGCACGCAAAAGCCGCATCATGTCATTGTGCCCGGTGTGCTGGTGGATGTGATTGTGGTGGCGCCGGAGCAGATGCAAACCACCAATACAGCCTATGACCCTGCCATTTCCGGCGAGATTTTCAGGCCGCTGGACAGTTTTGAAACACCGGACTTCAACATCAACAAGGTGATTGCCCGCCGCGTGGCGCAGGAGATGCAGCGCGGCGATGCGGTGAATATCGGCTTTGGCGTTTCGGCCAATGTGCCGCGCATTTTGCTGGAAGAGGGCCATCATGGCGAGGTGACATGGGTGATCGAACAGGGCGCTGTGGGCGGCGTGCCGCTGCTGGAATTTCAGTTCGGCTGCGCCTCCAATGCGGAGGCGATTGTGCCCTCGCCGTCGCAATTCACCTATTTTCAGGGCGGTGGCTTTGATGCCTCGCTGCTGTCCTTCCTGCAAATCGATCGGGACGGCTGCGTGAATGTGTCAAAGCTGGGCATTCGTCCGCATGTGACAGCAGGGGCGGGGGGCTTTGTGGATATCACAGCGCGGGCCAAGCGCATTATTTTCTCCGGGTTCTTTACCGCCGGCGCCAAGCTCGATGTGGTGGAGGGCAAGCTGGTCATCATCAAGGAAGGCAAAGTGAAAAAACTTGTCGAAAAGGTGGAGCAGGTGACCTTCTCAGGCCGCCGCGCCCTGCAACAGGGCCAGCAGATTTCTTATGTCACCGAACGCTGTGTCATGGAGCTGCGCGCGGGCGGCATCACGGTCACTGAAATTGCCCCCGGCGTGGATCTGGAACGCGATATTTTAAGCCAGAGCGAATTTGCGCTGCATGTCGCGCCGGACCTGCGCCTGATGGACGCAAAGCTGTTTTCCCCCGCATTAATGGGCTTGACCCTGAGGTCAGCATGATGAGCGATCCGCATATCAAACTCACATTTGACGGGCCTGTCGCCACCATCACCCTTGCGCGGGCCGAAAAGCTCAATGCGCTGGATATGCCGATGATTTTGGCACTTCATAAAGCCGCGCTGGATATTGAAGCCAATAGGGATGTGCGCTGCGCTATCATCACCGGCGAGGGCAAGGCCTTTTGCGCGGGCGGCGACATTGCGGCCTGGGGCGGTTTGCCGCCTCTGGAAATGTGGCGCAACTGGACACGGGCGGGACATCGCGCCTTCGAGGCACTGGCGCGGTTGCGCGTGCCGCTTATCGCGGTGCTCTCCGGCCATGCCTTTGGCGGCGGGCTGGAGCTGGCCGCCACAGCGGATTTTCTGATTGGCGAGCAGCACATCAAGCTCGGTCTGCCGGAAACCGTCCTTGGCATGGTGCCCGGCTGGTCTGGCTCGCAGCGGCTGGTCAAGCGTTTTGGCGCGCGGCTGGTCAAGCGCATGGCCCTGACCGGTGATATGATTGAAGCCGCCGAGGCGCTCGATCTGGCGATGCTGGATCAATGCGTTGAGAGTGGCGGTGGCCTTGCGGCAGCGCAGGTGATGGCGGCAAAAATAGCGGCGCGCGGGCCGGTGGCTGTGCAGGTGGCCAAACAACTCATCAATGCCGCAGATGGCGAGGACGCCGCTTTCGCACTTGAATCTCTGGCGGGGTCACTCACCGCCTATACGGATGATCTGACTGAGGGCGTTGCCGCGTTCAAAGCCAAGCGCCCGTCCCAATTTTCCAACTCCTGAGGCAATTATGAACGCTCCTGTCCGCTTTGACACCCGACGTCTTGAGGCCGCCCTGAAGGCCACACGGCGTGATTATGACCTGTTTATTGATGGCAAACATGTAAAAAGCGCCGATGCCCGCGTGCTGGAGCGTCATAGCCCGGCGCATGGCGTGCTGGTGTCGCGCTGCCAGCAGGCAGGCGCTGCCGAAGCCGAAGCCGCCATTGCGGCCGCACGCAAAGCCTATGATGCGGGCCATTGGTCAAAACTGAAAGGTGCCGACCGTGCGGCACTTCTGCTCAAAGTGGCGGATATGATCGATGCGCGGCGTGAGGAAATTGCCCTGCTGGACTGTCTCGAAGTGGGCAAACCAATCGCGCAGGCCCGGGGTGAAATTGCAGGTGCCGCAGACATCTGGCGCTATGCGGCGGCGCTGGCGCGCGATTTACATGGTGAAAGCTATACAACGCTGGGCGAGGCCGCGCTGGGCGTCGTGGTGCGAGAGCCGGTTGGTGTGGTGAGTATCATCACGCCGTGGAATTTCCCGTTTCTGATTGTGGCGCAAAAACTGCCCTTCGCGCTGGCGGCGGGCTGCACCTGCGTGGTCAAGCCGTCGGAATTCACCTCCGCCTCCACCCTTTTGCTGGGTGAAATGCTGCGTGAGGCCGGGCTTCCTGCCGGTGTGGTGAATATTATTGCCGGAATTGGTGCAGAAATAGGGCCGCAAATGACAACAGACCCGCGCGTGGACATGATTTCCTTCACCGGTTCGACAGCCGTGGGCAAAGGCGCTGTGCGGTCTTCAGCCAATACGCTCAAAAAAGTGTCGATGGAACTGGGTGGTAAAAATCCGCAGATTCTTTTTGCCGATTGTGATGTCGATGCCGCGCTGGATGCGGTGATCTTTGGCGCCTTCTTCAATGCCGGTGAATGTTGCAACGCCGGCAGCCGGATTCTGGTGGAAAAGAAATTTGCCGATGAATTTGTCACCAAACTTGTGGAGCGCAGCCGTCATGTGCCGGTGGGCGACACTCTGGACGAGGCCACCCGCGTGGGGGCGCTGATCACCCCCAAACATCAGGCGCTGGTGCAAACCTATATCAAAAATGCGGTGGCTGAAGGGGCTGAAATCGCCCTAGGGGGTGGCATTCCCAATGTGGCATCCGGTGAATTTCTGGAACCGACAATTCTCACCAACCTGCGGCCCGACATGGCTGTGGCGCTGGAGGAGGTGTTCGGGCCGGTCTTGTCGGTTCTGACCTTTGACACCAGAGAGGAGGCCGTGGCGCTGGCCAATTCGACCATCTATGGACTTTCGGCTTCGGTCTGGAGCAAGGATATGGACACCTGTCTTTATATTGGCCGCAATGTTCAGGCGGGCACCATATGGATCAATACATTCATGGACGGATTTTCCGAACTGCCCTTCGGGGGATATAAGCAATCGGGCCTCGGGCGTGAACTGGGCCGCAATGCCGTGCTTGATTACACCGAAGAAAAGACCCTGCATTTTCATAGCGGGCCGCGCACAAGCTGGTGGCTGAACCGGCCATGAGCACCATGCCTGATATCATCATCATCGGCTCCGGTGTGGGCGGCGCAACTCTCGCCGCCGGATTGGCAGCGACGGGGGCTCAAATTCTGATTCTGGAAGCCGGTGGCCATCTGGCAGACCGATCCGAAAACCGCGATCAGCGGGCCATTTTCCAGCGAGGTTTTTTCCGTCCTCAGGAAAACTGGTATGAGTCCGACGGACAACCCTTCAATCCCGGCAATTATTATAATGTTGGTGGCAATTCAAAATTTTATGGTGCGGTTCTGGCCCGTTACCGCAAGCAGGATTTTGAGGAAATGGCCCATGCGGAAGGGGTTTCGCCGGCATGGCCCTTTGCCTATGAGGAGCTTGAGCCTTGGTATGGGCAGGCCGAGGCGCTTTATGCAGTGCGTGGCTCTTTGGGCGAAGACCCGACCGAACCGGCACATTCCAGCACATATCCGTTCAGCGCCGTGCCGGATGAACCTGCAATCCGCCTTGTGCGCGAGCGCCTGGCCAAATATGGCTTGCATCCCTATTCCTTGCCGCTGGGAGTTGATATTGAACGTTGGCTCGCCAAGGGTAAAACCCCATGGGATGCCCATCCGCATGTGTCCGATGGCAAAATGGATGCGGAAACAGCGGCGCTGGCTGCAGCCATGGCCTATAGCAATGTGACTTTGCAGACCCATGCCAGAGTGACACGGCTGGAGGCGGGCGCTGATGGACGCATTTCCAAAGTGCATTATACGCAGGCAGGTGTTGAAAAGGCCCTGAGTGCCAAACTTGTGGTTTTGTCGGCGGGGGCGGTGCAGTCCGCCGCGCTTTTGCTGCGTTCGGCCAATGCGCATTTTCCTAATGGACTGGCCAATGCGTCGGATCAGGTTGGCCGCAACTTCATGAATCACAATTCGTCGGCGGTGCTGGCGCTGTCCCCGACCTATAAAAATACCTCGGTCTATCAAAAATCATTCGGCTTCAATGATTTTTATCTTTCAGATGGTGCGGGTGGGCCGCCTTTGGGCAATATTCAGCTTCTGGGGCGTGTTTCGGGGCAGATTTTGAAGGCGTCGCTGCCTTTGGTGCCGGAATGGCTGCTCAATATCATGTCGCGTCACGCGATTGATTTTTATGCGATGAGCGAGGACATACCCCATCCCGAGAGCCGTATCCGTGTCGATGGTGAGCGGATTATTCTGCAATGGCACCGCACAAACTGGAATGCGCATCTGGCCCTTGTGGCGAAATTGAAGGGCATTTTGCGCGAGATCGGCTTTCCCTTAGTTGTGTCCAGACCATTCGATAAGCGCACCCCCTCGCATCAATGTGGCACAGTGCGCATGGGGCGGGATCCGGCCCTTGCGCCGCTGGATATCTATTGCCGGGCCTATGATCACAGCAATCTGTTTGTCGTTGATGCCAGCTTTCTGCCCACTTCGGCGGCG
>DAIMHB010000052.1:0-9282 GCA_036723545.1 Beijerinckiaceae bacterium | reverse complement strand
AAGGGCCGCATGACCGTCACCGGCAATCTGAAGGACGTGATGAAGGAATCCATCTCGGCGGCGGCGTCTTATGTGCGCTCCCGCGCCGTGGATTTCGGGATCGAGCCGCCTTTGTTTGACCGGCGCGACATTCACGTCCATGTGCCGGAGGGGGCAACCCCGAAGGACGGCCCTTCGGCAGGTGTGGCCATGGCCACCACCATTGTCTCGGTGTTCACCGGCATTGCGATCCGTCGTGATATTGCCATGACCGGCGAGGTCACATTGCGTGGCCGTGTGCTGCCCATTGGCGGGCTGAAGGAAAAACTGCTGGCCGCCTTGCGCGGTGGCATCAAGAAAGTGCTGATTCCGCAGGAAAATGCCAAGGATCTGGCCGATATTCCGGACAATGTGAAAAACAATCTAGAAATTGTGCCCTGTTCACGCATGGATGAAGTGCTGGCTCACGCCCTCGTGCGCGCGCCTGTGGCCATCACCTGGGAAGAAGATGTGAAAGCGGCCACCAAAGCCGCCCATGATGATGACGCTGCGGGCGTTGTCGCGCATTAGTCAGCTCTGAGAAAAAGCCCCTTCATCCTGAGGTTCTCGAAGGATGAAGGGGTTTTTGCTATGTGCACCGTTTAAAAACAGAAATTTTTGTCTTAATGACAACCATCAAGGCCTGCACCGCTTGCAGGCGCGAAACCCTGCGGCTTTGGCCGCTTCCGCCGTTTGAAACAGGGTCATATTCTCCGGCTTGGCGCGGCTGGGGCAGGACGGGCGGCAATAAATGCCCGTTGTTGTGACACCATAGACAAACAGCCCGTCAAAGGCCGGATTTCGCGTGGCAATGGCCTGCCATCTGGTGGGATCATCGGCAATTTTGGTCATATGGAACATCCGGCTTATATATTGCGTTGAGAATTTAGGCGCTGCGCCAGAATCTTCCACCCGTTTTCTCAGGCCATTGCGCATTTAGCGGCCTATGGCAGATGACAGCGCCCGCCGGAGCGTCTAAATTCAGCCTATGACTCACGCTGCACGCTCCCCCGTCGATCAACTTTCTCTTGCGCTTGCCCAGCTTAACCCTGTGATGGGCGATGTGGCGGGCAACTTGGCCAAGGCGCGGGCAGCGCGGGCTGAAGCGGCGGCCTCGAAGGCTGATCTCGTGATGTTTTCCGAGCTGTTTTTAAGCGGATATTCGCCGGAAGACCTTGTGTTAAAGCCAGCCTATCAGGAGGCCTGCCGCGCGGCCTGTGAGGCTCTGGCGCGCGACACAGCCGATGGTGGCCCCGCCGTGCTGATCGGCCTGCCCTGGGTGGAGGAGGGCAGGCTCTACAATGCCTTTGCCTTGCTCGACAAAGGCCGGATTGAATCGGTGCGCTTCAAGGTGGATCTGCCCAATTATGGCGTGTTTGACGAAAAGCGCGTGTTTGCCGCTGGCCCGCTGCCGGGGCCGATTGTGTTTCAGGGGGTGCGCATCGGCATTCCCATCTGCGAGGACATCTGGGGCCCTGATCCGGTGGAATGTATCACCGAGACGGGGGGCGAGATTTTGCTGGTGCCCAATGGCTCGCCCTATGAGCGTGACAAATTCCACATCCGGCTGAATCGTGCGGTGGCGCGGGTGAAGGAGTCTGGCCTGCCGATGGTCTATCTCAATCAGGTGGGCGGACAGGATGAGCTGGTGTTTGATGGCGGCTCCTTCGGGTTGAATGCGGATTGTTCCCTCGCTTTTCAGATGCCGGCGTTTCAGACCAGCATCCAGTGTGTGCACATGACGCGCGGGCCGCAGGGCTGGCACTTTGCCGATGGGCTCAAAGCCCTGCTGGAGGAGGGCGACGAAGCCGATTATGCCGCCTGTGTGCTGGGCTTGCGCGATTATGTCACGAAAAACGGCTTTCCCGGCGTGGTGCTGGGCCTCTCTGGCGGGGTGGATTCGGCGCTCTGCGCGGCGATGGCGGTGGATGCGCTGGGCGCGGACAAGGTGCATGGCATCATGCTGCCCTATCGCTTCACCTCGGATGAGTCGCTGAAGGACGCGGCGGACTGCGCTAAGGCGCTGGGCTTGCGTTATGATATTCTGCCCATCGCCCCCGCTGTCGAGGGGCTGGAGCGGGTGCTTGAGCCGCTGTTTGCCGGAAAGCCGCGCGATATTACCGAAGAAAACCTGCAAAGCCGGGCGCGCGGCACCATTCTCATGTCCATTTCCAACAAGTTCGGGCCGATGGTGGTGACAACCGGCAATAAATCGGAAATGTCGGTGGGCTATTGCACCATTTATGGCGATATGAATGGTGGCTTTAATCCGATCAAAGACCTTTATAAAATGCAGGTGTTCCGCCTTTGCCATTTGCGCAACCGCTGGAAGCCTGCGGGCGCGCTGGGGCCGGACGGCGTGGTCATTCCTGAAAATATTATTGTCAAACCGCCCACCGCCGAGCTGCGCGAAAACCAGAAAGATCAGGACAGCCTCCCCCCCTATGAAGTGCTGGACGATATTTTGAATTGTCTGGTCGAGCAGGAGATGCGCGTATCCGAGATTATCGCGCGGGGGCACGCGCCCGAACTGGTCAAAAAAATCGAGCGCTTGCTCTATCTGGCCGAATATAAGCGGCGGCAATCGGCGCCGGGTGTTAAGGTCACGCTGAAAAATTTTGGCCGCGACCGGCGCTATCCCATTGTCAACCGCTTTCGGGACCCGGGCGAGGCGGCGCGGCTGCCCGATGCGGCTGTTTCGCCCAAGCCCATTCTGGGTGGTGCCGAACGGTTTGAGGAATAGGAAAAATCATGTCAGTTCGTGTTCGTTTTGCCCCGTCTCCCACAGGGCGTATTCATATCGGCAATGCCCGCACCGCCTTGCTCAACTGGCTGTTTGCGCAAAAGCAGGGTGGCACATTTGTGCTGCGCTTTGATGATACGGATGTGGCGCGCTCCAGACAGGAATATGCCGATTCGATTGAGGTGGATTTGGCCTGGCTGGGCATAAAGCCGGATGTGCTGGTGCGCCAGAGCGAACGTTTCGCTCTCTATGACGCTGCCGTGCAGAAGCTCAAAGCCGCCGGTCTGCTTTATCCCTGCTATGAAACCGCCGAGGAGCTGGATCGTCGCCGCAAACGCCAGATCGCGCGCGGGCTGCCGCCCATTTATGACCGTGCCGCACTGGCTCTGAGCGCTGATGAGCGGGCCAGATTTGAGGCGGAAGGGCGCGCGCCGCACTGGCGCTTCAAGCTGGCACCCAAAACCGTGGCGTGGGACGACCTTGTGCGCGGCCCCAGCCATATTGACTGCGCCTCCCTCTCCGACCCCGTGCTGGTGCGCGAGGATGGCACCTATCTCTACACGCTGCCCTCGGTGGTGGATGATATTGATCTTGGTGTCTCGCATATTATTCGCGGCGAGGATCATGTCACCAATACGGCGGTGCAGATTCAGATTTTTGAGGCGCTGGCCGGGGAGGGCGCGGCGCCTGCTTTTGGGCATCATAATCTGCTGACTTCGGCCAGTGGTGAGGGCCTGTCGAAGCGGTCCGGCGCTTTGTCGCTCACGGGCCTGCGCGAGGCGGGGGTGGAAAGCCTTGCGGTTTCGGCCCTGGCCGTGCTTACAGGCTCGTCCGAGTCTGTGCGGCCCATTGCTTCGCTGGACGAACTGGCGGCCATGAGCGACCTTTCTCAAATCTCGAAAAATGCCGCCAAATTTGACGAGGCGGAGCTTCATGCACTGTCGGCCAAAACGCTGCATCATTTATCTTATGATGCTGTTGCCATCCGTTTAAATATGCTGGGCATAAAGGGTGAGGCCTTCTGGGTTGCCGTGCGCGGCAATCTGGCGCGGTTGAGCGATGCGCGCGACTGGTGGGACATTGTCTATGGCCGCATTGAACCGGTGATCGAGGATGCTGATTATCTGGCCGTTGCGGCAAGGCTGCTGCCTCCCGAGCCGTGGGATAATACAAGCTGGTCGGCCCTCACCAACGCCCTGAAAACCGAGACAGGGCGCAAGGGCAAAGCGCTGTTTCACCCATTGCGTCTGGCTTTGACGGGCAAAGATCAGGGGCCGGAAATGGCAGCGCTTTTGCCGCTCATCGGCAGGGCTAAAGCGTCGGCGCGACTATCCGCACTGTCCGCGTAACACCATCCGGGCCGGTCACCTGCCGCACTTCGCCATCGGTCAGCTTGAACAGCGGGCCGGAGGTGGTGGTGCCGCTGTCAATGCCTGAGGAGGCTGTATTGGCCGCGGTGGCGGCGGCAAGGCTGGCGGTGAAGGCGTCCACAGGGTCGGGGCCGGCGGGCGCAGCCGATTTCTTTTTAGAAGCAGGCGGTGATGGTGTTTTTGCGCGCGACAATTCAGCCGCTTTCTGCGGTGTTACCAGAATGTCCCCGCGAGAGCGCTGGCCGAGCAGTTCCTCAGCGGGCCCGAGAACCTGCGCCCAGCTTCTGTCGGCGGGCTTGCAACTGGCCTCTGGCACATATTTGGTTTCAAATTTCAGGGCATTGGGCAGGCTGGAATAGGAATTACCTTCGGCATCCACGGCATTTTTCAATTCGCCATTCGGATTCCATGTAAACAGCCTGACCTCACTCGCAGGGCACAAGGCGCGGCACAAATCAGCCAGACTGCTCATATCCCGCCGCATTGTGGCATAAGACACCGGAAAAAAGCTGCCATCTGCTGTCTTGACGCAAATGGCCTGACTGCCGCCGCGCGGAGTCTGCAGGTCATCAAAATTCGGGTCCTGCGCAACTGGCACGTCCTCTGTTGGCACGTCGCCCGGCGGATTGGGCGATCCGCCGCCGAACAGGGCATCAAACAACCCCCGGGACCGCGGTGCGGAGCGCGGTTGATCCATACAGGAGGCCTGATAGCGAGCGATCATCTCGGCCCGTGGCCCGCCTTCTCCCAACGCTGCGGCGCGCTCCAGCTGGTTTTTATTGGCTTCCATCTGCGCAACCCGCGCCTGTAATGAGTCGCATTGCGCCGGACGCGGCCCCCCAAAAAACAAAAATTGCCGCCCGTCACAATGCAGCGATTGCATCAGGCTGCGCGCCCGGTCAATTTCTTCGCGTTGTTTTTCTGCGTTGGCCGCATATTGTTCCGCGCGGGCGCTGGGCGGCGTGACAGGAGTGGCATTGATCAGATTGCGCAAACCGGCGCAATCCAGCGCCTGCGCCTGCCCGCTTATCAGCATAAACAGTCCGGCAAGCGCAAATTCAAGGCGTGCAAGGCCGCAACTCAGGCCAGATTTGCCACGCTTCATCATTCGGTCTCCGGACAGAGGGTTTTTGAACATAAAGGAAATGATTCCCCGTCCGTGGTTATAGGAGCGGGGAGAAAAAATTGAAGCAAATAGTTTCCATTCAGGTCTGCAATGCGCGTCCAACATGGCAATAAAAGGGCAGGTGAGGGGGTTGATCTTCGAATCTTTGGTCTGGTTCAGAACAGGAGATCAGAGTATCATATTCCTTTAAGAGGAGACACATCCAATGCGCTTCAAGATTTTGGGTTCTGCGCTGCTGGCAGGCGCTCTGCTTATGGCACAGGCCGGTGTCCTGCGGGCCGCTGACAGCGAACCGGATCTCATTTTCAAAAAAAGCACCGTATTCAAGCTGCTCACCCCCAATGACAAACTGGCCGTTTATGGCATCGACGATCCGGCGATCGACGGCATCGCCTGTCATTATACCGTGCCGGAAAAGGGCGGCCTGTCCGGCACTTTGGGACTTGCCGAGCAGGTTTTGGATATTTCGCTGGCCTGTCGCCAATATGGGCCGATTAAATTCAAGGAAAAATTTGAACAGGGCGATGTGGTGTATCGGGAGCGCCGTTCGCTGATTTTCAAGCGGATGCAGATTGTGCGCGGCTGCGACACCCGGCGCAATGTGCTGGTCTATATGGTTTATTCGGATAAGCTGATTGACGGTTCTCCGAAAAATTCAACCTCCAGCGTGCCGATCCAGCCCTGGGGCAGTGCTGGCGATGTGGTGAAATGCGCCGACTGGCTGAAATAATCAGTTGCCGCAGCTCACAATAATCGCATCTCTCGGAATTTTGAGGGCTGGTGTGTTCAGTTTGATCACGCCGGTCACATCCTCGGCCTTGCTGTAGCCCAGGGCATGGACATGGCCGTGGGATTCGCACCATGCGTCGGCAATCACCTTGCCGCAGTTGGACTGCTGCGACAGGCATTCCGATGTGCCATAGCCGTCGCTGGCCTGAATGACGAATTCATGCGGGCCCAGAGGTAAAGTGTCATTTGCCTGTTCAGCAGCATGAGACGGGCTGAAGCTGAAGACAAGCAGCGCCATCCCGCAGAGCAGCGGCATGAGAATATGCCCAGGGATGCGGCTCCAAACATCGGAATTGGCTGTAAAATCCGAATTTGATTGCGAAAAGCGTAACATGACCCATCCTTACCGGTAAAACCCGCCTGATATGAATCAGGATGATCTCGTTTTCTAAACGAAGGGTTAAAGTTTCGGGCTGCGGCGGCCTTGGCCGTAACGTCACGTCTGACTTTATTTTCATCTCCAGACCTGTGCGCCATGAAATTATGGAGACAAATCAGTTCTGCGCTTGCCATGGCTGGCACTCTCGACTATAAGCGCCACCATTCCACAGGCGGAAAGTGAAGACCCTGTTTCAAGGGCTCATCCGGTGATACAGATGTATCAAAATTCCGCCGAGGTCTAACCGGAGTATTAAAGACTATGGCACTACCAGAATTTTCCATGCGTTCGCTGCTCGAAGCCGGCGCTCATTTCGGCCACCAGTCCCATCGCTGGAACCCGAAAATGGCCCCTTATATTTTCGGCACACGCAATAATATCCACATTCTCGATCTGGCCCAGACCGTGCCTTTGCTGCATCAGGCCTTGCAGGCGGTGTCGGACACTGTTGCGCGCGGTGGCCGCGTGCTGATGGTGGGCACCAAGCGTCAGGCGCAGGACTCGATCGCTGATGCGGCTGGCCGTTCGGCTCAATATTTTGTCAATTCCCGCTGGCTGGGCGGCATGCTCACCAACTGGAAGACCATTTCCGGTTCCATCAACCGTCTGCGCAAGCTCGACGAAATGCTCAGCGCCGGTGCCGTGGGTCTGACCAAGAAGGAGCGTCTGATGCTTTCGCGTGAACGCGAGAAGCTCGACAAGGCTCTGGGCGGCATCAAGGATATGGGTGGCACACCTGACCTGATTTTCGTCATCGACACCAACAAAGAACAACTGGCCATCAAGGAAGCCAACCGTCTGGGCATTCCGGTTGTGGCGATTGTCGATTCGAACTGTGATCCGGATGGCATCACCTATCCGATCCCGGCCAATGATGACGCTGGCCGTGCCATCACCCTCTATTGCGACCTGTTTGCCCGCGCCGCCATTGACGGTATCGCCCGCAGCCAGGGGTCTTCGGGTGCCGACATCAAGCCGACCGTTCAGTCTGAGGTTGTGACGGACTCGCATGAAGCGCCTGCCGAGGCCTTCGAGCTGCTGTCGGCTCCGCGCGGCGCGCCGGATGATTTCTCGAAGTTGCAGGGTGTTGGCCCGCAGATCGTTCAGAAGCTGAATGATGGCGGCATCTATCACTACTGGCAGCTTGCCGCCATGACTGCCGAAGACGTTGCCGCCACCGACTCCCGCCTGAAACTGGGTGGCCGTCTGGAGCGTGATGGTCTCGTGGCCAAAGCACGGGCTCTGATTGCTGGCGCATAAGCTACGCAATCACGTTTATTGTGAATTTTACCCAGACCCGTGCCACGCGCGGGTCTGTTCATTGAGAAAAGGCCTGTTCCGCATCTGAGCGGAGCAGGGCCACACAGGCTGCAAAAAACACACACGCTGCAAAGAAGAGGAATACGGGAATGGCGAATGTCACCGCTGCAATGGTTAAGGATCTTCGTGAGAAGACCGGCGCCGGCATGATGGATTGCAAAACCGCGCTGAATGAATCTGCCGGTGATATTGAAGCAGCCGTGGATTGGCTGCGCAAGAAGGGCCTGTCCAAGGCCGCTAAAAAGTCGGGCCGTGTTGCGGCTGAGGGTTTGGTGACCGTAGCTGTGCGCGGCCATGAAGGTGTTGTGGTTGAGGTCAATTCCGAAACCGACTTCGTGGCCCGCAATGAGGAGTTCCAGTCCCTCGTGCGCACCATCGGTCTGGTGGCGCTTGAGCGCGGCGGCGATGTCGAGCAGCTTGCCGGCCATCATTTCCCCGGCGGCGCGACTGTGGCTGAGGCCATTGCCAATGCCATCGCCACCATTGGTGAAAATATGACCCTGCGCCGCGTGTCGTCGCTCAAGGTGTCGCAGGGCGTCATCGGCCAGTATGTGCACAATGCGATTGCGGATTCACTGGGCAAGATCGGCGTTCTGGTGGCTCTGGAATCGACCGGCAATGCCGATGCACTGGCCACCCTTGGCCGTCAGATTGCCGCCCATGTGGCCGCGTCCAACCCGATCGCGCTGGATTCAACCAGCATTGATCCGGCGGTGATTGCCCGCGAAAAGGCTGTTCTGGCCGATAAAAATGCCGGAAAGCCCGCTAATGTGCTTGAGAAGATCATCGAGAGCGGCCTCAAGACCTATTATAAAGAGGTGTGCCTGATCGACCAGCCTTTCGTTTACGACCCGTCAAAGTCTGTCGCGCAGTCCGTCAAGGAAGCTGAAAAGACCGTTGGCGCACCCATCGCCCTCAAGGGCTTCGTGCGTTATGCGCTGGGCGAAGGTATTGAAAAGCAGGAAAGCGACTTCGCTGCCGAAGTGGCGGCTGCGGTCAACGGCTGATTTTATCTCTCGTTTTATGAAAAGCGGCTTACGGGCCGCTTTTTTTTGGCCATTTTCTGGCCGCATCAGATTAATATGATCGAATCATTTGCCTCTTGCGGCAGATGGGCATATTCGATTGCCACAGACCAAATTGTTCAGGAGTTCCCGATGATGACGACACCCGCTGCGCCGCTGCGTTGGAAAAGAGTGCTGGTCAAATTATCGGGCGAGGCCTTGATGGGGGATGATACCCACGGGCTGAATATGGAGACTTTGGATAAAATCGCCACGGATCTTGCCCATGCTGCGAGTTTGGGTGCTGAAATTGCGGTTGTGGTGGGGGGCGGCAATTTCTTTCGCGGCTTTCAGGGCGCCAATAAGGGCATTGAACGCGCGCGCGCCGATTCGATTGGTATGCTGGCAACTGTCATGAACTCGCTGGCGCTGGAATTTGCCATTGAAGGCAAGGGCCAGCCCTGCCGCGCTTTGTCGGCTGTGCCCATGCCCTCCGTCTGCCAGCCCTATTCACGCCAGGCGGCGCTCAACCA
>DAIMHB010000051.1:1343-9439 GCA_036723545.1 Beijerinckiaceae bacterium | reverse complement strand
CCTATCAGGGCGAGGCACTCGAAAAACGTGTGCGTCCGCTGGCCGCAGAATTGTCGGCACATGTGGTGGGCCATTGTGACGTAACGGACGGCAGCTCGATTGACGCGGTTTTTGCGGCAGTTGAGACGCTCTGGGGCGGGCTGGACTTTGTGGTTCATTGCATCGCTTTTTCTGATAAGGATGAGCTGACTGGCCGTTATGTGGATACGACAGAGGGCAATTTCACAAAATCTTTGGCCATTTCCTGCTATTCTTTCACGGCCATTGCCCAGCGTGCTGAAAAGCTGATGAATGAGGGCGGTTCAATGCTGACCCTGACCTATTACGGCGCTGAAAAATGGATGCCGCATTATAATGTCATGGGTGTGGCCAAAGCCGCGCTGGAGGCCAGCGTGCGTTATCTGGCCGCCGACCTTGGCGAGAAGAATATTCGTGTCAATGCGATTTCCGCAGGGCCGATCAAAACACTGGCCGCCTCGGGTATCGGTGATTTCCGCTATATTCTGCGTTGGAACGAATATAATGCGCCGCTGCGCCGCACTGTGACGATTGAAGAAGTGGGCGAAAGCGCGGTTTATCTGCTTTCGCCCATGTCACGCGGGGTGACGGGCGAAATTCTCCATGTGGACGCAGGCTATCACGTTGTCGGCATGAAAAACCCGTCAGCGCCGGATATATCAGTGGGTAAGGACTAATATTCTCCGGCCTTTCAGGCGACCTGCCAAGGTTCTGTCATGATCCCGATCACATTCAACCGGCTGTTTTTTGTCCGGCATGGCGAGACAGACTGGAATGCCGAAGGCAGGATGCAGGGGCAGCAGGATATTGCCATGAATGCGCGTGGCCATGAACAGGCCGCGCAGGCCGGAAAAACCATCCGCAATATGATCGGCGCGGACAAAGCAAAAATTGCCCGCGACTTTGCCTTTATCGCCTCGCCGCTGCATCGCACCCGCCAGACCATGGAAATCCTGCGCCACCAGCTTGGATTGCCGCTTGAGACCTATGAGCAGGACGACCGGCTGAAGGAAATAACTTTCGGGCGGTGGGAGGGGCTGACATGGCCCGAGGTCGTAGCGCTGGATCCGCAAAAAGCGGCTGAGCGGCAGGCCGATAAATGGGGATTTGTGCCGCCGGGCGGTGAGTCCTATGCCATGGTGGCCGAGCGTGTGCGGCCTTGGTTTGAAACATTGGACGGCGATGCTGTGGTTGTGTCGCATGGCGGGGTGGCCAGAGTGTTTCTGGCGCTGATCGGCGGTGTGGATCCGCGGGTTGCCCCGAATATGGATATATGGCAGGGCCGGGTGCTGGTGTTTCAGAATGCGGGATATAAATGGCTCTGAATGATTTTTTTCTGTTTGAATGTTAAGGTTTAAGCAGTTGATTCGGGGCGTATCTCCCAACCTTTCATAAATTTCGTGCTGAGTTGAAGTGCAATATGTGTGACAAAATGGCTTCAGGCGCATGGGCGGCCTGATTGACATAGAATCGGCATGATTGGGCCTCTATAGAGAGTGATTGAGTCGGGATGGACTTGCAAAGGTTCGGGCACGGATTTTCTGTTGTGACGGCCTGTTGATGAATAGAAACTTGATTTTCGATGAACCAGTTTGAGCCAAACGTGAATCTCCCTTCGGTTTCGTCCGTGCATAAGGCTGCGCATTTGCATGGCGCCAATCGACCTGATTTGCTGGAAGACGAACTTCTGAGCGAGATTTTTGCGGCAACAGTCAGAACATATCCTGAGTCTCTGGCGCTCACCGGCCCTGAAGGACAATGGACCTATGCGCAGCTGGATGCTGAAGCCACGGCTATTGCCCGCGGCCTGATACAGGCGGGCGTGCGGGCCACAGATGTGGTTGGCCTGTGGATGGCGCGCGGCCCTCATCTGTTGATTGCGCAGATTGCCATTGCCAAAACCGGCGCGGCTTGGCTGCCCTTTGATGGCGATGCCCCGCTGGATCGTATTGCGGTTTGTCTTGAGGATGCCAAAGCAAAACTGCTCGTGACCTCGCAGAGCCATCGTGAACACGCGGCTGGCCGGGTTGCATGTGCTGTTCATACTCCGGAACAACTGGCTCAGGCGCCGGACACCATCGCTGTCGATGCGCGGGCCAATGGCGCGACATCCGCAAGCCCCGCTTATGTGATCTATACTTCAGGCTCCACCGGCGTGCCGAAGGGCATTCTGGTTTCAAACCGTAACATCTGCCACTATCTGCGCGCGGCCAATGTGGTCTATGGACTGACGGCGGATGATATTGTCTTTCAGGGCGCTTCTGTTGCCTTTGACCTGTCCATGGAAGAAATCTGGCTGCCCTATCTGGTGGGGGCAAGGCTGTTTGTGGCCACCGCCGACATTATGGGCGAAGCCGACAAGCTGCCCGAGGTGATGCTTGCCGCCGGCATTACAGTGCTGGATACGGTGCCGACATTGCTGGCCATGTTGCAGAGTGATATTCCGAGCTTGCGGATCATTATTCTGGGCGGCGAAGCTTGCCCGCCGGCCATTGCCCGCCGCTGGTGCCGGGCCGGACGACACCTGTTCAACTCCTATGGCCCGACGGAGGCCACTGTTGTAGCCACCATTGCCGAGGTTTTGCCCGACGCGCCTGTAACCATTGGCCGGCCCATTCCCAATTACAGCTGTTATATTGTGGACGACGGGCTGAATCTTGTCGGCCCCGGTGTTGAGGGTGAGTTGCTGATCGGCGGCCCCGGTGTGGCGATGGGCTATCTCAACCGGGATGAGCTGACGCAGGAAAAATTTATTTCCAATCCTTTTGCGGCCCGCCTCAATGACCCTGTTCTCTACCGCTCGGGCGATGCCGTGGTGCTGGATGACGCAGGCAATATTGCGTTTCGTGGCCGTATAGATGATCAGGTCAAGGTGCGGGGGTTCCGCATTGAGCTGGGCGAAATCGAAGCCCGGCTAGGGCAAATCGCGGGCATATCTCATGCGGCTGTGGCGGTGCGCCAGGAATATGGCATGGATGAGCTGGTGGCCTTTATCGTATGCGCCCCCGGCGAGACGGTTTCAGCGCGTGATCTGCGTCACATTTTGCGTGATCAGCTTCCAGCCTATATGGTGCCGGGCCGTTTCGAGGCTGTGGAGAGCCTGCCGAAACTGTCCAGCGGCAAGGTTGACCGCAAGGCCCTGAAACTCCTGCCACTTTCTGCCCCTGTGAACAGCGAGGTGCAGGAGGCGCCGCAAACGGCTACGGAAGCCATATTGCTCAGCGCCATGCAGCAGGTTTTGCCGCCACAGGCTATTGCCTTTGAGGCTGACTTTTTCACTGAACTGGGCGGGCATTCGCTGCTGGCGGCGCGTTTTGTCTCCCTTGTGCGGCAGACGCATCATCTGGCCTCACTGACCTTGCAGGATATGTACGCATTCCGCTCGCTGCGGGCGATTGCGGCGGAGCTTGACCGTAAATCAGCCGGAACGGCGCCGCAAAAAGACCTGTCCTTTGTTCCTCCGCCCTTGCTGCGCCGCTTTTTATGCGGGCTGGCGCAAGCTGTGGCCTTGCCCTTCATCCTCACCCTGCTGACCGCGCAATGGCTGGGTGTGTTTATCAGCTATCTGCTGTTGACGGATGTCACCGCTTCGATTGCGGATGAGCTGATCTCGCTGGTGCTGGTCTATACACTTATTGATATTGCCACGATTTTTCTGGTGATCGGAGCGAAATGGCTGATTATCGGCCGACTTAAACCGGGGCGCTATCCGCTCTGGGGCGTTTATTATTACCGCTTCTGGCTGGTTGACCGGCTGCTGACCATTGTTCATCTGAACTGGATTCAGGGGTCTCCGTTCATCCGCTATTTTTTCAATGCGCTGGGTGCCAAAATTGGCAAGGATGTGATTATCGGCAATGTCAAGGTGCATGGGGTGGACCTGCTGACGATTGGCGCGGGCACCAGCGTGGGAGATGCCGCGCAGTTCTCGTGCAGCCGTGTTGTTGGCAATGAGCTGATCATTGAGCCCATATATATCGGCGCGGATTGTTCGATCGGCACGGCGGCTGTGATCGAGGGCGGCGCCTCCATGGGCGATGGCGCCCAGCTGGGGGGCTTAGGCGCATTGCGCTCCGGCGTTCATATTCCTGCTTGGGATATATGGGAAGGTTCTCCAGCGCGCAAAACCGGCATTGTTGATCCGGCCTCCTTGCCGGAAGCCCCGAAGGTGACGACGTTCAGACGCTGGCTGAACAATTTTGTCTATATTTTTTCCTTTCTGATTCTCCCGCCGATTGGTCTGATTCCGATTTATCCGGCATTTTATTTTTATGATCAGCTTGATGAAATTCTGAACGTTTCAGACCCAACCCTCTATTTATTGTCCATTCCGCTTTATGCCTGGCCTGCGGCCATGGTGATGGTGGTTTTGACGGTGGTTCTGATTATCGCGCTGCGCTGGATCATCATGCCGACACGCGGCAAAGAGGGCGTCTATTCGATTCATTCCTGGGTTTACCTTCAGAAATGGATACTCGGTTTTGCCACTGAAGTGGCGCTGGATACGATTGGCTCGATCTATGCCACAATTTATATGCCCTTGTGGTATCGCCTGATGGGTTCGAAAATCGGCAAGAATACCGAAATTTCGGTCAATCTGGCGGGCCGGTTTGACCTTGTCGATGTGGGCAGCGAGTGTTTTCTGGGCGATGAGCTGCGTGTGGGTGACGAGACCGTCCAGCGCGGCTGGATGAGTTTGCAGCGCATTCATATCGGCAATCGCGTGTTTATCGGCAATAACAGTCTGGTGCCGCCGGGCGCTGATATTCCCGACGGAACCTTGATCGGCATTAAATCCGTGCCGCCGGCCAATGACCAGATGCAGCAAGACCAGACATGGTTCGGGTTGCCGCCGATTAAATTTCCCAATCGCCAGCGTGTGGACATTGGCGGTGAGGAATGGACCTATACGGCCACGACGGGCAAGAAAATCGGTCGCGGTTTGTTTGAAATTCTCACCACATCTTTGCCGCAGGCGCTGACGATTACCGAAGGCGTATGGGCCATCACATTCATCGAGCCGGTGATTCTCACGCATAACTGGCTGAATGTGATCTGGGTGACGCTGCTCTCCTCCTGTGCGATTTCGGCCACACTGACCATTGTAGTGATCATCTTCAAATGGCTGACCATGGGCCGCTATAAGCCGATGGTGAAGCCAATGTGGTCCTGGTGGGCCATTATTTCCGAGGCGGTGACGGTGATGTGCGGCGTGGCGGAAAAATCGCTCCTCACCCATCTGGAGGGCACGCCGATGCTGCCCTGGGTCTATCGCCTGCTGGGCATGAAGGTGGGGCAGGGGGTCTATCTCGACACGACGGACTTCACCGAATTTGACTGCGTGTCCATTGGGTCCTTTTCGGCGATCAATGCCGGTGCGGCCTTGCAGACCCATCTTTACGAGGACAGGGTGATGAAAATCGGCCGTGTTCATGTGCAGGACGGGGTGACTGTCGGGCCGGGCGCCACTGTGCTTTATGACAGCAATGTCGGAAAATGGGCCCAGCTCGGCCCGCTTACGGTTGTGATGAAGGGCGAGTCTCTGCCCGCCCATACCCAGTGGTGCGGCGCACCTGCCGAGCCACGGCGGGAAGATTGAGGCGGTGCCGGGGCGTGAGACCATTTGACCCCGCCCGCTGACCTGTTTAGAACCACAGCATCAGCAGCGGAAGAAATTATGTCTCACAATACGTTTGGTCATCTTTTTCGTGTCACCACCTTTGGCGAAAGTCACGGCATAGCGCTGGGCTGTGTGGTGGATGGCTGTCCGCCGCGCCTGCCTTTATCCGCTGAGGATATTCAGGGCTTTCTCGACAAGCGCCGTCCCGGCCAGTCGCGCTTCACCACGCAGCGGCAGGAGCCCGATCAGGTGCGTATTCTCTCCGGCGTGTTTACCGACGATGCCGGGCGGCAGGTGACAACCGGCACGCCGATCGCCCTTCACATCGAGAATGTCGACCAGCGCTCGAAAGATTATGGCGATATTGCTATGCGCTATCGCCCCGGCCATGCCGATTTTACCTATGATGCCAAATATGGCATTCGGGATTATCGCGGCGGCGGGCGTTCTTCGGCGCGGGAGACGGCGGCGCGTGTGGCGGCGGGCGCGGTGGCGCGCAAGGTCATCCCGGATGTGATGATTCGCGGCGCCTTGGTGCAGATGGGCCCGCATAAAATCAACCGCGACAACTGGGACTGGGCGCAGGTGGATCAGAATCCGTTTTTCTGCCCCGATGCGGAAGCGGCCAAATTCTTTGAAACCTATCTCGATTCCATCCGCAAATCCGGCTCCAGCATCGGTGCGGTGATTGAGATTGTGGCGGAGGGCGTGCCCGCAGGCTGGGGCGCGCCGATTTATGGCAAGCTGGATGCCGAGCTTGCCAGCGCGCTGATGAGCATCAATGCCGTGAAAGGTGTTGAAATTGGCGATGGTTTTGCCGCTGCCGCTTTGAGCGGCGAGGACAATGCCGATGAAATGCGCAGCTCCAACCACGGGCCGGAATTTCTCTCCAATCATGCGGGTGGCATATTGGGTGGCATTTCCACCGGCCAGCCGGTGGTGGCGCGCTTTGCGGTCAAGCCGACCTCGTCGATCCTGACCGAGCGCCGCTCTGTCGATAAATTCGGCCATGATGTGGATGTGATGACCAAGGGGCGGCATGACCCCTGCGTGGGCATTCGCGCGGTGCCGGTGGGCGAGGCGATGATGGCCTGCGTGCTGGCCGATGCCTTTTTGCGTCATCGCGGGCAGAATGGATAAGGATTGAACAGTTGGCTTTGCGCCATTGCAAGCCATGATGCGTCGCTTTGTGCCTTTTCATTTTGCCGTAAAGTGCTTATCTGCGGTGCAGAAATTAAGGAGTTTGCTATGAATTCAGTCACACTGGCCATTGAGGCCATTGCCAAGGGCGAGATTGTCATTGTCACTGATGATGATGACCGCGAAAATGAAGGCGATCTTGTCATGGCGGCGTCCCTCTGCACGCCGGACAAAATGGCCTTCATCATCCGCAACTGCTGCGGCATTGTCTGCACGCCGCTGACTGCCGATGAGGCGCGCCGTCTGCACCTCTCGCCGATGGTGGCGAGCAATGACGCGCCGCTGGGCACGGCCTTCACGGTTTCGGTGGATGCCAAGCATGGCCTGACCACCGGCATTTCTTCCGAGCAGCGCACCAATACAGTGCGCGCGCTGGCCAATGGCAATATGGGCGCGGCAGATTTCGTGCGTCCCGGCCATGTGTTTCCGCTGGTGGCCAAGGATGGCGGCGTGCTGATCCGCTCCGGCCATACCGAGGCGGCGGTGGATCTGTGCCGCCTGGCCGGTGTGCCGCAGGTGGGCGTGATCTGTGAACTCGTCAATGATGACGGCACGGTGATGCGCGGGCCGCAGATTGTGGCCTTTGGCGAGAAGCATAATCTGCGCCGCATTTCGGTGGCTGACCTGATTGCCTACCGGCAAGCCCGCGAGAAGCTGGTGGAGCGGGTGGCGACATTTCCGGTCAAGACCGCGATTGGCGAGCTGACCGGCTATGCCTTCACCACCAAATTTGATCTCGTGCAGCATTTTGCCTTTGTTTATGGCAGCGTGGGCGATGGCACGCATGTGCCGACACGCCTCCACCGCGCCGATATTCTGGGCGATGTGTTCGGCACCTCGCAGACCATTGCCAAGACGCTGGCGCATTTCAAGGCGCAGGGGCAGGGCGTGCTGGTCTATCTGCGCGACGGCACTGCCGGCGTGCCGGTGAAGCTGGCGCAGCAGGCCGATGACAGCGAAAGCCAGCGTATCCAGCAGTGGCGCGAGGTTGGGCTCGGCGCGCAGATTTTGCGTGATCTGGGCATTGAGTCCATTCGTCTGATCACCGCCTCAAAAAGCAAATATGTCGGACTTTCCGGCTTCGGTATCGAGATTTCCAGCGTGGAAGATCTGGGCTGACGTTGTGAGTCTGCTATCCGCCACCCCCCGCCCGCTGATCATGGGCATTCTCAACGTCACGCCGGACAGTTTTTCGGACGGCGGACGGTTTGATGCACAGGATCTGGCGATTGCGCAGGGCGAGCGGCTGGTGGCTGAA
>DAIMHB010000051.1:0-1333 GCA_036723545.1 Beijerinckiaceae bacterium | reverse complement strand
CTGAAGGCGCGGATATTCTCGACATTGGCGGCGAATCCACCCGCCCGACCGCAACCCCTGTTGCGGCAGAGGAGGAAATGGCGCGCATTCTGCCCGTCATCTCCGCGCTGGCGCAGCGGGTGAATGTGCCGATTTCGGTGGATACGATGAAGGCCAGTGTCGCCCGCGCGGCGCTGGATGCAGGCGCCAGCATCATCAATGATGTCTGGGGTTTCCAGCGTGATCTCAATATGGCAAAACTGGCGGCAGAGGCACAATGTCCGGTGGTGATCATGCATAACCGGCGCGAGATTGTGCCGGATCTGGATATTATCGCCGATGTGCTGGCCTTTTTGCGCCGTTCGCTTGACTTGGCGCAGGCGGCGGGTGTGGCCAAAGACAAGTTGATCATTGATCCGGGCTTTGGCTTTGGCAAAACACCACAGCAAAATCTTGATCTGATCCGCCATATGGACAGGCTGCGGGTGCTGGGGTGCCCGATTTTGCTGGGCGTATCGCGCAAATCAACCATAGGGCATGTCACCGGGCGCACAATACCGGATGAGCGGCTGGCGGGGTCTCTGGCTGCCGCGCTTATTGGCGCACAAAATGGCGCGGATATTCTGCGTGTGCATGATGTTGCCGCGCATAAAGATGCCGTGGCGATGCTGAATGCGCTTAAAAATCACACATAAGCGTATGCACATGCGCCGCCACAGAGCGTGACAGCCCTTCAAGGTCATAACCACCCTCCAGCACCGATACAACGCGCCCCTTGGCGCTGATATTGGCAAGGGTGAGCAATTCACGGGTCGCCCAGACGAAGTCATCTTCCGTCAGTTCAAGCTGGCCAAGCGGGTCGCGGATATGGGCATCAAAACCGGCGGAGATGAGCACCAGTTCGGGGGCAAAGTCTTTGATGGCGGGCAGTATGATCTCGCGCATGGCGGCGCGAAATTCGGTGCCGGCATCTCCGGCTTTCAGGGGCGCATTGACAATGGTGCCAAACTTGCCACGCTCCTCGGCGGCGCCCGTGCCGGGATAGTGCGGAAACTGATGTGTGGACGCATACATGACGCTGGCATCTGCCCAGAAGATGTCCTGCGTGCCATTGCCGTGATGCACATCAAAATCCATGACGGCCACTTTTTTTAAGTTATAGACCGCCTGCGCATGGCGCGCGGCAATCGCCACCTGATTGAGATAGCAAAAGCCCATCGGGGTTGAGGTTTCGGCATGGTGGCCCGGCGGGCGTGTGGCCACAAAGGCATTGCGCACATGGCCCTGCATCACCTCATCCACCGCCCGCACCGCGCCGCCGACCGCATGAAGGGCTGCGTCCATCGTATGCGGC
>DAIMHB010000050.1:0-9457 GCA_036723545.1 Beijerinckiaceae bacterium | reverse complement strand
TCATAAAAATGCCCCTCACCCCACCCTCTCCCCATTTTAATGGGGAGAGGGAGACGTTTCCATCTAAATGCAACAGACTCTAAGGAATAACGTGCCGCTCTACTTCGCCTATGGCGCCAATATGAATGTCGCGGCGATGGCCAAGCGCTGCCCGCGCTCCAAGCCCTTGGGCGTGGCAAGGTTGATGCGGCGTGGCTTTGTTATTCTCGACTCCGGCTTTGCCTCGGTGGTGCGCGCGCCGGGCGGCACTGTGCATGGCCTGTTGTGGGATCTGGCGCTTGCCGATGTGCCGGCCCTTGATCGGTATGAGGGCGGGCTTTATTCCAAAATCGTCCAGCCGGTGATCCGCGCGCAGGGCGGCGCGGTTCAGGCGATGCTTTATGTCGGGCAGGGCAGGGCGGGTGGACATGCCAGCGCCGCTTATGCGGCCGAGGTGCTGGAGGCGGCTGAGGCGCTTGAACTGCCGCTCGCCTATATTTGCGGCCTTTATGCCTGTTTTGATCTGCCGCAGCCAAAACATTTGACCGAAACTCATCGCCCGAAGGTTACGCCCCGTTTTGCCACACCGTTTGATCGGCGCGGATAGGGCGCTTATTGCTCCAGAATCAGCGCATCCATAAGAGTGCTGAGATCGCGCTTCATATGCTCCACGGCATGTTGTCCCAGTGTTTGAATTGCTATCTGGTACAATTCACCCCTTATGATTGCACATGCCTCCCGCAAGGCCTCCCCCCGCTGTGAGAGGCAGACGAGCTTGGCCCGTGTGTCCTTCCTGTCCGCCATTTGCAGGGCATAATCTTTGTTTTCCAGAATTTTAATCAACTGGCTGATGGCTTGTTTGCTGACACCGGCTTTGAGTGCAAGCGCAGCCGGGCGTATGCCCTGCGTGTCGAGCAAAGGGATAATGGTGGCGATTGAGGGTGTTAATCCGTCAAAACCAATCAGGCGCAGCCTTTTGATCAGAATATCAATATGTATTCGTGACAATAAAATTAATATTGGCGCGATTTCTTCATGGTTTTCGTGAATATGCATGATATTTTAGTCAATCATCTTGACGATTTATATGTTCATCCTTTATTATAATGAAAAATTAAGGAGATTAAATATGAATTTTTCGCGCAGTCTGTCGTTGAAAATTGGTGCGGTGACATTTTTACTTTGGGGCATCCTGCATATATGGGTTGGTTATGAAGGGTTGAGCCTTTATCTGACAGGTGATCTCGCAAGCCAGTGGCATCTTCTTGTTGGTGGCCGCAATATGCCTTTTGATCAGGTGCAGTTGCCGAGCAGTGCTGCCATGATCGAGGCGCAGCGCCATCTCATTCTTAATTTTTGTCTGGATGTTTCAGGTTATGGTTTCTTAGGCGTGGCTGTGGCCTGGATGCTCTGGACCTACCGTTCCATGTTCTCATTCCTGCTCGGATTGTTCATCATAGGTCTGGGAGATCTTTCATTCCTGTTTCTTATGGTCACGCCCGGCATTATTGAGCCCAATATTCCGACCATATCGGGCCCCATCCTTTGGTTCATCGCATGTGGGTTCACAGCCTATGACCTTTTTGTTGTGCGGCCCCGCACTTTATCCGCGGCATGAAATCAAAGCCTTTGGATTATTGAACGCAGGTTTTGATTCTCCTTTGCAGGCTGTTGCATAAGCGTTAGCTTGATCCATCATGACAAGGGTGGATGAGATGACGAAAATTGCAGTGGTGACGGGGGCGGGCACAGGCATCGGGCGCGGTGTGGCGCTGGCCCTGGCGGGTGCCGGATATGATGTTGTATTGGCCGGGCGGCGGCTGCAGCCTTTGCAGGCTGTTGCCGCCCAAGGCC
Source organism: Beijerinckiaceae bacterium (assembly GCA_036723545.1). GTDB lineage: Bacteria > Pseudomonadota > Alphaproteobacteria > Rhizobiales > Beijerinckiaceae > JANXSV01. Next base: position 7,624 of record DAIMHB010000050.1, on the reverse strand, counting down.
CTGCGGGTGCGCGCATGGTGCCTGTGACCACCGACGTCAGCGATCCGGCCTCTGTGGAGGCGCTGTTTGCGCAGGTCAAGGCGCAGTTTGGCCGTCTTGACCTGTTGTTCAACAATGCCGGGGTCAGCGCGGTGGGTATTCCGCTGGAAGACCTGAGCTTCGAGCAATGGAAAAACGTGGTGGATATTAATCTGACCGGTGTGTTTTTATGCACACAGGGCGCGTTCCGCCTCATGAAAGAGCAAAACCCGCGCGGAGGCCGCATTATCAACAATGGTTCGATTTCGGCCACAGCGCCGCGGCCCAATTCCGCACCCTATACCTCGACCAAACATGCCGTGACCGGCCTCACCAAGTCCTCCTCGCTTGATGGCCGTAAATATGACATTGCGGTGGGTCAGATTGACATTGGCAATGCCGACACCTCTATGGGCGGCGTGATGAAACATGGCGTGCCGCAGGCCAATGGCGAGATTGCCATTGAGCCGGTGATGGATATTGCCCATGTCTCCAGCGCGGTGCTCTATATGGCCAGCCTGCCATTGGAGGCCAATGTCCAGTTTATGACGGTGATGGCCACCAAAATGCCATTTATCGGGCGGGGGTGAGGGCAAACGCCCGGAATCGTCATTGCGAGGAGGCGAAGCCGACGAAGCAATCCATAGGCTGAATGGATTGCTTCGCTGCGCTCGCAATGACGGTTGCCCTCATCCTGCGTATCCCCCCATCCTTCGAGACGGCCTGCGGCCTCCTCAGGATGACGGGGAGAAGCTCAGGGTGACGGGAGAGATTTTCCTAAATCTCGAAAGCCTCTATCCTTGGCTCATCCAGTCCGTCATGCAGCCAGGCCTGATAGGCGGGCAGCGCCATCATCTGGTTCACATAGGCGCGGGTGTCGGGCGAAACCGGAATGTCATAAATATGCAACCGGTTGACCACCGGCGCGAACATGGCGTCGGCGGCGCTGAATTTGCCATAAAGAAACGGGCCGGTTTTACCAAACCGCGCCCGCGCGTCCGCCCATGCCGCCTCAATGCGGGTAACATCGGCTGCGGCCTCGGGGGTCAGTTCACGGGCCTGCACGGGCCTGCGGAAATTGGTCGGACAATGGTTGCGCAAAGCCTGAAAACCGGCGTGCATCTCGGCCACCAGCGCGCGGGCATGGGCACGGGCGGCCTTGGCGCGCGGCCATATCGCCTTTTCAGGATAGCTTTCCGCAATATATTCAAAAATGGCGGTGGACTCCCAAACCGTGATTTTACCGTCCACCAGCGCCGGAACTTTGCCGGAGGGGGAGAATTTCAAAATTTCGGCTTTTGTTGTCTCCACCCGCAGCGGCACGACAATTTCCTCAAAGGGAATTTTGAAGGCGGCGAGCAACAGCCAGGGGCGCAGCGACCAAGACGAATAGGCCTTGCTGCCGATGATGAGTTTAAACGGCGTCATGCTTTCTCCCTTTTGATAAATTCGACAGGGCCGCCGGCCTCTTTCCAGCCCTTGAAGCCGCCGCCAATATCCGCCACCGGCTTCAGGCCCATGCGCTGCGCCACTTCAGCGGAAAGCAAGGAGCGCCAGCCGCTGGCGCAAAAGAAAATAAACTCTTTATCCTGCGCAAATATGGGTTTGTGATAGGGGCTTGCGGGGTCAATCCAGAATTCCAGCATCCCGCGCGGACAATGAAACGCGCCCGGAATCTGACCCTCACGCTCCAACTCGCGCGGGTCACGCAAATCGACAAACACCACATCCTCCCGCCCGAAGGCCTGCACAGCCTCGCGGGCGGGCAGGGTGCGGACAGACTCGCGCGCATGGGCCAGCATGGCCTGATATCCGTTGGTGATGGTTTGTGTCATGATGATTCACTCCGGTTTGCATGATTATAACCAGCTGCTTGCCATTTGAAAGGGTTTACCACTTTCATGGCGGGAGGTGTGATTCTATAGTTGCACGGATGGCTGGCACTGCGGGAGGGCGGCGTGATTTTGGATCTATCGTATTTCGACGCGCTCGCGCTGGTTTTTTTTAGCGCCAGCTGGCTTTTATATCATTATCTCATTGAAGTGTCGCCGCGCCACGGTGCCGGGCTGAACAGCCTTATGAACACCTACCGCCTGCGTTGGATGAGCAATATGCGTGATCGTGAGGTGCGCATCGTTGACACGCAGATCATGGGGTCATTGCAGAATGGCACAGCCTTTTTTGCCTCGACATCTCTCATCGCCATTGGCGGCGCGGCCACATTGCTGCGGGCGACCGACGATGTTTTGCAGGTGTTCCGGGATCTTCCCTTCGGTCTGACAGCCACGCGTGCCTTATGGGAATTCAAGGCGACCGGCCTGATTCTGATTTTCGGCTATGCGTTTTTTAAATTTTCATGGTCATATCGTCTGTTCAATTATACGGCAATTTTGCTGGGCGCCACCCCGCCCTTTGACTCGCCCAATGTCGCGGAACGCAATCAGCTTGCCCTGCGTGTCTCGCGCATGTGCATCGTGGCTGGCCGCCATTTTAACCGTGGACAGAGAGCCTTTTTCTTTGCGCTGGCCTATCTCGGCTGGTTTATCGGCCCTCTGGTGTTTTGCTTTATGACCGCATTTGTATTTGTCGCCATGTGGATGCGGCAGTTTCATTCAGATGCGCTGGCCGCACTTATATCGGAAGATATATAAATCTGATCGTTTCTTACACCATGCTCCTTTAACCAATATGTAAGTATATAAGTCTAAAAACTATTCATGGTGGAGTGAAGCATGATTAAAGCCGTTCTCGTCTTCATATTGAATATTTTGATGATCTTCATCTGGATCAATATACCTGTGGCTTATGGCGGAGGAGGTGATTTTTCATCTCTGGTGGAGCGTATGGGGCTTTCTCACATCAATGAGGATGACCGTTCATTTATCTTCGCGTTTGCGCTGCTTTATTTTTCGGTGTTCAGCCTTCTGGCAGATCAGCTGCTGGGCAAGGCCGGCGTGGGGGCCGCGCTCTATGGCACAGCCTCGTCCATTGCTGTTGGTGTTGCCTTCACCTTAGCTTATAAAATGCATGGCAGTTTTCAGCTCAATGATATTAAATTGATTGTATTGTTGATTCTGTTCCCGCCCTTTGTTGCGGTATTATGTCTTGCGGTTGTGGGCGCGGTGCTTAATCTGGCTGTTGGGTTCATTTTGCAGGCCGGCAAGGTTGAGAACGGTAAAAAACTATATCTTCCGCAAGATGGCGGCCCGAGCCTGAAACGGTTGCGCACTGCCGGCCGCCAGAAGCCGTAAGGGGCCGTTACACGCTGTCAAAACCGGCGGCGGGCAGGGTGGGGCCGAACAGGGTTTTAAACTCAGCCAGAAGGGCCGCATCCACATCGTCCATGCTGACCGGCAGACCCAAATCCACAAGGCTGGTGACGCCCAGATGCGCCTCGGCTATTCCGCAGGGCACAATATCCTTGAAATGCGCGAGATCGGGTTCAACATTGAGGGAAATGCCGTGCAGGCTCACCCATCGCCGCAGCCGGATGCCGATAGCGGCAATTTTGTCCTCGGCCATATCGCCATTCAGGGCCCTTGGCTTGTCCGGTCGCTGAACCCATACGCCAACACGCGATTCACGCCGCTCGCCCCGCACATTCATGCGGGCCAATGTGCCAATGATCCAGCTTTCAAGCGCCGCCACATAGGCACGCACATCCTGTTGACGCTGGTTCAGGTTCAGCATGACATAGGCCACGCGCTGCCCCGGGCCGTGATAGGTATATTGTCCGCCACGTCCGGTTTCATAAACCGGAAATTTCGGGCTGAGCAGGTCGGCGGCGCGGGCACTGGTGCCTGCGGTGTAGAGGGGCGGGTGCTCGACCAGCCAGACGGTCTCGGGCGCCTCGCCACGGGCAATGGCCGCGCTTAAAGCCTCCATCTGCGCCAGCGCATCCGGATAGGCCAGCAGGCCCTGTTCAACAATCCACCGCACCGGCGGACTTTGGCCATGGGGCAGGAACGACATGGAGAGGCTGGAACGAAGCATAAAATCAGAAATCATTTTTTCTTGAGTTTGTCACGTCTCTTGCACTTGTGTTTGCTGATTTGATTTGTTACACGAACTGCGCAAGTGATGCTTTGGCCTTGGGCCAGTGCTTAAACTGCGGCCATGGCGGAACTGGTAGACGCGCTACCTTGAGGTGGTAGTCCTGGAAACGGGGTGGAGGTTCGAGTCCTCTTGGCCGCACCAACTACAAAATATGTAGTTGATATTATTGGCTTTTTAGCCTGAATTCCCTAACCTTGCATGAGGTTAGGGAATAGAATGTTCAAGAAATGTTCTTTTTCAACAATTTGCGGGCGTCTTCAAGTTTTTCGCCGCCGCTCATGGCGAGCCGCAGTCGGCTTGCTCGGCGTGTATAAATTTCAGCCGTTTGCAAATCAGTCCAGCCAAACATAGCCATAAGCTCATGCGCTGTAGCGCCTGCCTATGCGGCGCGGGTGGCACCGGCTTTGCGAAGCCCGTGGGCCGAACCGTCAACCTTGGCGGCGCGGCACGCAATCCGAAACCATGTGCCGAAACTTTCTTTGACCATTGGCCGGCCATTTGCGCCCGCAATAAAGGACATATCGCCGCATGGCCCTGCGGCAATGGACTCCAGCAAGGGCTGTAACAATCGAATGCTGACAATTTCGCCTGTCTTTTCGGTGCGAATCGTCGCCACGTCGCCGCGCACATGCTGTTTGCCCAGCTTCACCGCGTCGCCGCGCCGCAAGCCTGTGAAAAGCAAAAGATCATAGGCCAGCCGCTCGCGGGTTCCTATTTTCCATTTGGCTTCATAGCGGGCGCAATCGTCATGTGTCCAGATTTTAAAGCCTTCAGTTTTGGGCCGCACGGCTTTAATGCCTATGGTCGGGTCTTCGGCCACATGCTGCACGCTGGCCGCCCAGCGAAACAGGCCGCGCATGGCCTCAAGAAAATTGCGTGCTGCGGCTGGTGTGGCCTTGCGCCGGTCAATGCCGTCTGAAATGGCTTTGCGGGTGATTTTGTCGAAAGGCACTTGCCCGCTCTTGGCGAGCACATGCTTGAAAATATTTTCGCGCTGGCGGCGTGTGGCCTGTGCCAGCCGTGCCCATGCGGCTGTTCTGCGATATTCGTCTATGAGCCATTGCAGTGAGCCTTTACGGGCCAGCTCATTGGCCGCCTGCTTAGGCGCGCCGGATAGCGCGGCCTGATAATCCGCATTGAATTCTGGCGAACCATATACCCCTTTAATGCGGATACGTTTGCCTTTTCCCATTCGGACATACCAGATCACCGCGCCGTGGCGCGTGACTTCCTTATGCAGATGTGGCGGGCGGGGGCGGGGCATGTCGCTCATTAAAGGATAATCTCCGGCTCTGGTGCAAGCATCTTGATGTGGGTTTCATCATGCGCTTCTGGCTTCACAACAATTTGTATCGTCCCGTCTGGCTTGATTTCGATACTGGCCGCGCCGCATTGCTTGGCGGCGCGCAAGGCGCGGGATATGTCGGCTTGAGTTGTGCGCGCTGGGGTGCGGCTCATGGCTGTTCACCTTTTCGCTTGATGGTGATGGTTCTATGTCCTGAATGCGTCCGATGGATTTCAATGCCCTTGGCGCGCAGCAACGGCGCGGCGCGGCTGAGTGCTGTGCCCATGCTGTTCGCGTTTTTGGGCCATGTGCGCATGTGACTTTTTTCGGAATCGGCCTCTGAAGTGAGAATTTCGAGAAGGCGCGTGGCGCTTCCCTCCCATGTGCCGCTTGTATGCTCAAACCATTTGACGAGGGTTGCGGCGATAGGATCGGCCTCAAACGTCGTTTCTGCGTTGTCGCGCCGGTGTTGCCGATAGGCGGCGCTGAATGTGCCGGACGGCCAGCGCAGGGCCGGTTCTGCTGCGGTTATAAAATGTTCCGCGTCGGCCATGCGGCCTGCGTTTTGAACCCGCGTGCTCGGCAGATTTTCGAGTGCGCAGGCCAGCGCCGTATAAATCGCGCCGGTAAATTTGGGCAGTTCAGCCGCCCAGAGGGCATCCAGCTCGGCTTCTGTGAGGCGATTTTGGTCTGCAATGGGCGCTAGGTGGATTTTGAAAGACCGGTCAGCCAGATCGGCTCGCTCCGCAAATTCGCCTATTCCGTTCAAAACAATCGGATTGCAGCCCTCTAAAAGCCATTCGTCGCCGTTTGAAAATAATGCCCTCGTGGCGAAGCCGCTGCCTGTTGCAAGGCGGCAAAGTGCGTCTGATGTGCTATTGTCGATGTGAGAAACGTTGTCGAGGGCAATGATATGCGAGTTTTGTGCCGCGAGGATCAAATCTTGCTCATCTTTGGGTGCGGCCTGAATGGCCGGTGTGCCCGCGTCAATTAAATCCCGCAGGCGGCGCGAAAAAGTGCTTTTGCCGGTGCCTTGCTCGCCGGAAAGACTGCAAAGCGGGTAAGGCCCCTTCGGCCGCGCGGCTGCCAGAAGCCAGCCGATTGTCATTTTTTCGTCAAGCGGTCCGGCAAAATTGAAAAAAGCGCTTAGATCGGCCAAATTTCCGTCTGGCTCGGGCCGCGCCATTTCGCGGGTTCTGGCGCTGCGGATAAATGGCAGGCCTTCACCAGAAATAATTCGCCAGCCGTGCGGCTTAATCGTAAAATTGATTTCAACGGCTTCCCATGTATCATTTGCTAGATCGAGATATATTGTGTTGCCGCGCTGGCCGTAGCGCAGCCACGCGCTTCGTCTTTCGCCACGACGATTCGCCATTGCTTCAATCGTGCGCAAGCTCTCATCAAGAACCTGACCTGACGGGGCAAAGCCGTTTTTCTCATAAGCCTCACCCGTCAGCCAGATTTTGAAAAATTCGCTTCGCACCGGCCAATTCTGCCAAATTCCCTTAATTTTCATTGCAGAATAGGCTTTTTGTCTGTCATCCACCCAAAATTTGCAGCCGTCCGTTAGCGCGACAATGCCGTCCTTTTGGCGCGGGCGGCGTTCTTTTTTGGCGCGGGCCGGTTTACCCGCTTCGCGTGTTATGGGCTTGGCTGCGGCCCCTGTGGCCGCTTGCGAAGGGTTATAAATGCTTTCGGCACCATCTATAGCCTGCGCTATTTTCGAGCCGCTTGGCGTGAGGCCACTCATGGTTTGAGCCTCCGCGCGGCGCGTTCAGCGTCGATATGATCTTGCAACAGGTCGCGAACGGTGGCGTATCGAGGGCCGGTGAAGTCAAAATTGGTGAAAAAATCGAGAAGCATAAGCGCCGCGTCGGCTTCGCTTATGCCGCGAAGGGCGTAAATTAAGGATAAAACATCTTCGCCGCGCGCCAAATCTTGGCTTGAATATTGACCGCCCGCTGGCCGCATGAACCAAAGATTGCGGGTGATTATGATTTCAAGATGTTTGGAAAACCCGTGCAAAATGTTTTTATTATCCCATGGGGAAGTCAGTCGCACTGGCGCAATCAGCTTGATAATTGATCTCCAGTTTTTGGCCTCGGAGACGAACAGAAGGTTCGAAAGATTACTTTGACGCTCCCAGTTAAAGGCGGGGTGGCGCTGGCCGTCTTTGATGTTGAACCAGCTCATTGCGCGCCCCCGTTCTGCGGGGTTTGCTTTGATGCTTCCAAGAATTTTTCGAGGTCGCGGGGCGTGTAGCGC
>DAIMHB010000049.1:0-9599 GCA_036723545.1 Beijerinckiaceae bacterium | reverse complement strand
GGTTTTGCCGGTGCCGGACAGGCCGAAAAACACGGCTGTGTCGCCCGCCTCATTGGTATTGGCCGAACAGTGCATCGGCATGACCTTGGCTTCAGGCAGCACGAAATTGAGATAGGTGAACACTGATTTTTTCATTTCACCGGCATAGGACGTGCCGCCGATCAGCACGATCTTGCGGGTGAAATCACAGGCGATAATGGTTTCAGAGCGGCAGCCGTGACGCTTTGGGTCAGCTTTGAAGGAGGGCAGGTCGATAATCGTGAGGTCGGCCACAAAGCTGGCCAGTTCATCGGCTGTGGGGCGGATCAGCAGATTGCGGATGAACAGCGAATGCCAGGCATATTCAGTGACAACGCGGGCCTTGACGCGATTGGCCGGGTCAGCGCCGCCAAACAGATCCTGCACATAAAGCGCCTTGCCCTCTGCATGTTTAAGAAAATCAGCATGGAGAAGGTCAAATTGTTCAACACTCAGCGCGCCATTGTTTTCCCACCAGACCTTGGGCAGGGTCAGCGCATCGCGCACAATATATTTGTCCTTGGGTGAGCGGCCCGTATGGGCGCCGGTTTCGGCCACCAGAGCGCCGCCCTTGGCCAGACGTGCCTCGCCTGCGGCAATGGCCATTTCGGTCAGAGGGGCCGCATCCAGATTATATGTGGCGGAGGCAAGGTGGGTTAAACCGGATTTTTCAATGGAAAAATTTGGATTGAACGGGCCGAACTGGTGCATTGCCTCTCCTTAGGTTGTGGTTCCTCGTCTAAATTGAAGCCGGAGGCCCCGCAATTAGACCATGTGTGCAGACCAGCAGACACCGGCCCCTGAAGGTTTGAAATACACGACAATAAAAATTGCAATAGATTTATATCTGTAAAAAAATATTATTTTCAGTAAGTTAGCTAGAATGTCAGGGCGAAAGCGCTTTCAGCTGGGCCATCAGCTCTGTGTTATCGATCACAGGCAGGCGCAGGGGCAGGCGTGCGCTGTCCTCGCCGCAACTCAGGTCAAGACCTTCGGGGTCGAGGCCGGTGGCGCGCCATTGTTTTGGGGCGGACTGCGTAGAATGCGCGATGATCTGTCGCAGCCATTGCGCATGGTCGGTGTTGAGTCGGGCAAGAGCCTCGGCTTCGTTCTGGCTGAACAGGTCGGGGTCTGCCACCTCAGTCAAAATTTCCTGCGGCGTAAAATCGGCGGCGCGGGCAAAACCGCCATTGAGATGAATATCTGTGACCTCCATGCGGTAAAAGCTGAAATCGGCAAAATCCGCATAAAGCGCGGCTTTGGGCTGGCGGGCCAGAAAGCGGGTGCGGATATGCGGGCGCGTGTCGGGATGGGCTGTGCCGGTGACGGTGAGGCGCGGATGGGCGAGCGGGTCGCCCTTGCCGCTGCGGGAGAGCAAAAGCGAGCAGCGCGGGTCACGCATCAGGTTTTGCGTATGGATGGCGAGTGTGGAGAGCAGAAAAATCGGGCTGCCGTCATAGTCGGTGGCAAAGGTCACCAGCGAATTGAACGGCGCGCCGCTGCGCATTGTGGCCAGCGCCCCGCTTCTGGGGTGGTGGAGCAGGGCTTTGGCTTCGGCTATAAGGGTGGTGCGGGTGGTGTCGGGCATGGTTCTCGTTTCCGGCCATATTTTGGCCCTTTGGTTTCTCTAGCGTTTGCGCGTATAGTCTGACTCAGGATTCATGTAAGGCAAGACAATCCATGGCAACCATTGCGCTGGTCGATGATGACCGCAACATTCTCACCTCGGTTTCGCTGTCGCTGGAGGCGGAGGGCTATCGTGTGCAAACCTACACCGATGGCGTGGCCGCGCTGGAGGGGCTGAAAAGCAACCCGCCCGATCTCGCCATTTTCGACATTAAAATGCCGCGCATGGACGGGATGGAGCTTTTGCGGCGTCTGCGTCAGAAATCCGACCTGCCGGTGATTTTTCTCACCTCCAAGGATGAGGAAATCGACGAATTGTTCGGCCTGAAAATGGGCGCGGATGATTTTATTCACAAACCCTTCTCCCAGCGCCTGCTGGTGGAGCGGGTGAAGGCGATTTTGCGCCGCACCAATCCGAAGGACACAGCCACCCAGAAGGAGTCCGAGGCCAAGACTCTGGAGCGCGGCCAGCTTAAAATGGACCCCGATCGCCATGCCTGCACCTGGAAAGGCGAGAATGTGACCCTCACCGTGACGGAATTTCTGATTTTGCAGGCTCTGGCCCAGCGCCCCGGCGTGGTGAAAAGCCGCAACGCGCTGATGGATGCCGCCTATGACGATCAGGTTTATGTCGATGACCGCACCATTGACAGTCATATCAAGCGCCTGCGCAAGAAATTTCATGTGGTCGATCCGGATTTTGATATGATTGAAACGCTTTATGGCGTGGGATATCGCTTCTGGGAGGCGTAAACTACAGGTCTTATGCCCAATAACCTGCCTCATCCTTTAAACGAGACCGCGCTTGTGCGTTTGCGGCGCAGCGCGCTGTTGCGGCTGCGCCGGTTTTTTCGGGCTTTGGGGCGGCGCATGTCCTCATCCTTGTCCCGCCGGATTGTTGTGCTCAATCTGGGCGGGTTGGTGGCGCTGCTGGCGGGATTTCTCTATCTTAACCAGTTTCGTGAGGGGCTGATTGATGCCCGCTCGCAAAGTCTGCTCAGTCAGGCCGAGATTATTGCGGCGGCTGTGGCCGCTTCCGCCACGGTCGAGACCAATTCCATTACGATTGATCCGGAAAAGCTGTTGCAATTACAGCCCGGCCAGAGCACCGGGATCAATGAGGATGCCAGTTCGGCGCTGCTGTTTTCCATCAATCCGGAGCGGATCGGCCCGGTTCTGCGCAAACTTGTGTCGCCCACGCGCACCCGCGCCCGAATTTATGACCGCGATGGCGATATTGTGCTCGATTCGCATTCCTTATCGGTGCGGGGCAATATTTTGCGGGCCGAGTTGCCGCCGCCGGAGCCGGAAGCCATCATGGCGCGCCTGTGGGGGCAGTTGAAGTCTTATTTTGACACGATGCTGCGCCACAGGGTGTCGTCACCGCGCGAATCGGCGTCCGAGGATATTGCATCAACCAGCGGGCATGGCGTGCCCGAGGTGGATGCCGCCCTTGAAGGGGCGCAACGCACCGTTGTACGGGTCAACAAGCGTGGCGAGACCATTATTTCGGTGGGCGTGCCGATTCAACGGTTTCGCGCGGTGCGCGGTGCGCTGGTTCTGTCCACACAGGGCGGTGATATTGACACGATCATCGCCTCGGAGCGCTGGGCGATTTTGCGGGTTTTTGCGGTGTCGGCCATGGTTATGGTGGTTTTGTCCCTGCTGCTGGCCGGCACAATCGCCGAACCGATGCGCCGTCTGGCGGAAGCGGCGGAGCGGGTGCGCCGTGGCACCAAGTCACGGCAGGAAATTCCCGACTATACCGAGCGGGCGGATGAGATCGGCCATCTTTCGGGCGCATTGCGTGACATGACCAAAGCGCTTTACAACCGCATTGAAGCCATTGAGAGTTTTGCGGCTGATGTGGCCCATGAGCTGAAAAATCCTTTAACCTCGTTGCGTTCGGCTGTGGAGACCTTGCCGCGCATCAAAACAGAGGCCTCGCGCGCACGTCTGATGGAGGTGATCCAGCATGATGTGCGCCGGCTGGACCGGTTGATCAGCGATATTTCCGATGCCTCGCGCCTTGATGCCGAGCTGGCCCGTGCCGATATGACGCCGGTGGATATGGCCAAACTGCTCAGCGCTGTGGTGTCCGGCGCCAATTCGGTCGAGCGGCCGGATCAGGTGCAGGTTGTGCTTCATATCGAGCCGCGCGGCATGATGAATCAAGCCCATGCGGCGGGGCCGGATTATCTGGTCAATGGGTTTGATTCGCGGCTGGGACAGGTCATCACCAATCTGATTGACAATGCCCGGTCGTTTTCGCCCAAGGGCGGGCAGGTGCGGGTGACGCTGCGCCATCTTGGCGAGATGATCGAGCTGATGGTGGATGATGACGGGCCGGGCATTCCCAGTGACGCCTTTGAACGGATTTTCGAGCGGTTTTATACCGACAGGCCCGAGCAGGGCTTTGGCCAGAACTCCGGCCTTGGCCTTTCCATCTCGCGCCAGATCATTGAAGCCCATCATGGCCGGATTTTTGCCCGCAACAGGCTGGGGCAGCCCCCCGCAGGTGCGCAGGCGTCTGGTGAGGACTGCGCAGCGCCGGTGCTGGGGGCCCGCTTCATTGTGCAGCTGCCAGCATTTGCGCCGCCATGACCGCCCCTTCCATTCATGCCAATGCACTGCTTGTTCAGGGTGTGGGGATCCTTATCCGCGGGGCGTCCAAGGCTGGCAAAAGCACGCTCACAGTGGCTTTGATCCATGAGGCGCAGGCGCGCGGCCTTTCCGCCATATTGGTGGGAGATGACCGAATTTTTCTGCAGGCGCAGAACGGGCAGTTGATCGCCTCAGGCCATCCGGCGATACGGGGTCAGCTTCATGTGCGGGATTTCGGCATTGTGGATATGCCGAGCGTGGCTTCGGCACCCGTGCAGCTGGTGGTGGATCTTGTGCGTGAAAAACTGGCCTCGACGGCGGTGTCCTCACGCATAATTCTGGAAGGCATAGGTGTTGAGCGGATAAAATTCACCGAGAGAAGCCCGCTGCCGGATATAATCATGTTCATCCTGGAAAAAATCAGACAAAAGCTTTCAGAAATGTAACGATAATGTGGATTTTCTCTTGCCATTCTGTTCGCGGTGCACAAAATGGATTCCCTGTAACAAGTATTTCCTTCTTGCTGGTGAGGAAAACTAAAATGTGTTGGGTTGTATGATTGGTATGGTGTTGGTGACACATGGGCATCTGGCGACTGAATTTCGCCTGGCGCTCGAACATGTCGTGGGGCCGCAAAGCCAGTTTGAAACGGTGTCCATCGGCCCCGAGGATGACATGGAGGGGCGGCGCAATGATATTGTTCATGCGATCCGGTCTGTTGAAACCGGAACCGGAGTGGTGCTGCTGACCGATATGTTTGGCGGAACGCCCTCAAACCTTGCAATTTCCGTCATGAGCGGCGGCAGGGTTGAGGTTCTGGCCGGTGTGAACCTGCCCATGCTGATCAAGCTGGCGTCGGTGCGCGACACATCGACACTGGAACAGGCTGTGTCTCAGGCGCAGGATGCCGGCCGTAAATATATAAATATTGCCAGTCAGGTGCTGGGAGCCAAATGATGACGCTGCAAAACCAGCCCAATTCCGAAGATTGTCCGGAGTTCAATCCACCTGATGGGGCGCTGGTGCGTGAAATGCCCATCATCAACCGCAAAGGCTTGCACGCCCGCGCCACAGCCAAATTTGTGAATTGCGTTGACCTGTTCGATGCCGATATAACGGTGACGCGCTGCGGCGAGACGGTGGGGGGAACCTCCATTATGGGCATTCTGACGCTTGGCGCCGGGCAGGGGTCCACCATCACAGTCACAGCCCGGGGGGCGCAGGCTGTCGAGGCGATTGAGGCTCTGTCGGCGCTTGTGGCCAACCGCTTTGGCGAAGACGAGTGAAAACGGATTGAACCGTTGAACCGGCCCCGCCACCCTGGTGATGCCGGTAATCGAATGAGCAGGATGTATCTATGACCTATACGGATGCGGAGCTGTTGCCCGTGCGCAAAAGCGGCGTGATCAAAATTCACGGGCCGGAGGCTTTTGCCGCCATGCGCAAGGCCGGGAAACTCACGGCTGAGGCGCTGGATCTGATGGTGGATCTGGTCAAACCCGGCGTGACCACCGCCGCGCTGGACAAAATTGCCTTTGAATTTGCGATGGATCACAAGGCCTATCCTGCGCCGCTGAATTATCGCGGCTTTCGCAAGAGCATCTGCACCTCCATCAACCATGTGGTGTGTCATGGCATTCCCGATGCCAAGCCGCTGCGCGAGGGGGATATTGTCAATATCGACATCACGCTGATTGTGGATGGCTGGCATGGCGATTCAAGCCGCATGTATCTTGTGGGGGAGGTGCCGCGCCGCGCCGCGCGTCTCGTGGAAGTGACCTATGAGGCCCTGATGCTGGGCATTGCTGAGGTTAAACCCGGTGCAACCACCGGAGATATTGGCGCCGCGATCCAGCAATTTGCCGAGAATGAGCGCTGCTCGGTGGTGCGGGATTTTTGCGGGCATGGTCTGGGCCAGTTGTTTCACGATGAGCCGAATATTCTGCATTATGGGCGCCGCGGTGAGGGCATACCCCTCAAAGCGGGCATGTTGTTCACCATTGAGCCCATGATCAATCTGGGCCGACCTGCGGTGAAAATTTTGTCGGATGGCTGGACGGCGGTCACGCGGGACAGGTCTCTCACAGCACAGTTTGAGCATACTGTTGGCGTGACGGACACCGGCGTGGAGATCTTCACCCTGTCGCCGCGCGGCCTGCATCAGCCCCCCTATATTCCGGCCTGAGGCGCAGGCCATGCCCCCCAAAACGCCCAAAGGTTTTGCGGAAGCGCCACATTATCTCGGCCACCGGCAAAGGCTGAGGGAGCGTTTTGTTGAACATGGCCATGGCTCCATGCCGGATTATGAATTGCTGGAGCTGTTTTTATTCCGCTCCGTGCCGCGGCGCGATGTCAAAAAAATGGCCAAAGATCTCGTCACGCGGTTCGGGTCTTTTGCGGAGGTTGTGGCCGCCCCGCTGGATTTGCTGATTGAGGTGGATGGTGTTGGCGAAAGTGTCGCCTCCGACCTGAAGCTGATCGAGGCGGCGGTGCAGCGTGTGACCAAAGGCCGGATCAAGCCGCGCGCCTCGCTCAATTCCTGGACAGAGGTTATTGACCATTGCCGCGCCTCAATGGCCTTTGCCGACCGGGAGGAGTTCCGCTGTCTGTTTCTGGACAAGAAAAACGGCCTGATTGCCGATGAGGTGCAGGGCCGGGGCACTGTGGACCACACGCCGGTTTATCCGCGCGAGGTGGTGCGCCGCGCGCTGGAACTTTCGGCCACGGCGCTGGTTCTTGTGCATAATCACCCCTCCGGCGACCCTTCGCCTTCAACGGCTGATGTGAAAATGACGCTGGAGCTGATTGAGATTGCCCGCCCGCTCGGCATTTTGGTTCATGACCATATTATTGTTGGGCGGCAGGGCCACGCCAGCCTCAAGGGCTTGCGGCTGATTTAAGTCGGCTTGCAGCATTCTGCTTTATTTTCCTATTTCCATCCGCCCCCGCCGACTCTCAAGCCGTATGCTTAGAGTCTGTTGTCTTTAGATGGAAACGGCTCCCTCTCCCCGCTGGCGGGGAGAGGGTGGGGTGAGTGGCATTTTTATGAGTCCACGCCCCTCATCCTGTCCTTCTCCCCGTTAAAACGGGGAGAAGGAACGCTCACAGTGTGTTTTCACCTCAAAACAGCATGCTCAAGTGTTCACAGATGCGCGGATTTTGCCGTGCATATTTTTCAGACGTTCAGGATGAGCGTGTTTTCAAATTCGGGCTATTCTTTTGGAATGGCTGTAAGGGCATAACATTGGCCGTGAAATGAAATTATAAAAATGATTATACATTCACATGATGTAAAAATTTTAAATGTTTACATAAATTTCAATATATTTAAATTTTCATCTCATTTTAATATTAATTTACCGATTATAAATATTAGTTTTTCACCAATTCAAAAATAATTTTTTATTTTTTATTATGTTTTCAATTTATTAACCCTGATACCTCTAAGGTTGCCTAAGGTCATCACGCGTAAAATTGAGCTTGGCCCTTGTAAATTGTGTATGAGTGAAGGCGTAATGATGTATTCGCACAGGTTCCGCGAATTTCATATTAAAGAGCGTAGAAAACTTGATGGGATTCATCAGAGTTTTCTTGCTCTTTTCGTCTTTATATTCATGGGCTTGCTGTCCGGCCTCATCTCGCCAGCCTATGCGGGCAGCTCACCCGTGACTGTGAGTATCAGCGGGCCGACATCGTCCAGCCTTGGATCCTCGCTGACCTATGCAGTGACTGTAACGCCTGTCGGCACCTCTTCGTTCATACCCAGTGGTACGGTCAGCGTGAGCCTGGCGGGCTATAGTCTGGCGTCCGGGATCAATCTGGATGCAACAGGCGCGGCATCAATCACCCTGACCGCCGCCAGTATCAGCGCTTTGAACCTCACGCCGGGGCAATATACACTGGAGGCCGATTATTACGGCGATGATAATTTTGCAAATTCGTTTGCGCAGGAAACGATCCAGCTCAGTGGCGCGTCAACATTAAGTTCGGCCGTGTCCTTATCGGCGTCCAAAACGACACCCGCCCTGAATGAACACATTACGCTGACTGCTAATGTTGCCCCCGTTGCGGCGAGCGGCACTGTGACATTCTTTGACACTGTGAACCAGCTCACGACCTCTCTGGGTTCTGCATCGTTGATCAGCGGTACAGCCTCATTATCAGTGAGTTTTTCTGACACATATACACATTATATCACGGCCAGTTACAGTGGTGACGGTGTATATGCGTCTTCCGTCACCTCCACATTCACCACGATCCAGCCCTCACAACTGTCATCATCTTTTACGATCAACAGTTTGGCAACAAGCACCGTTGCCTATGGTGACACCATCACCCTCTCAACAAGTGATCTTCCTTCGGGGGCCACAGGCACTGTGAAGTTTCTTTTGCCTTATGGCACGGATCTTTCGTCCGGCTATGCCTATTGCACAGCCACGGTTATCAGCGGTGCCGCATCTTGTTCGATCACGATTACATCATCCTTCACTTTAGCCACACATAGTGTGTCTGCCCAGTATTCGGGAGATAAATCTTATCTATCCTCCAGCAACAGCAATACAACTGCGGTTTCTGTGACGTTGAAGGCCGCAAATCCTATAGTGACGGTCAGTCTTGCGCCGTCCTCGGTGGCTTATGGTGGCACGACAGTGGTGACGGCGGCGCTTTCACCAGCCCCACCATCTGGTGAGCCGATTGTATTTTCGATCACATCGGGCGGCACAACCACAAGTTCGAGTGCAGCCACAAGTTTGGGCACATCAACGCTGAATTCGAGCGGTGTTGCCAGTCTGAGCTTGCCTGCCACCTATGCGCCCGGAACATATAAGATTTTTGCGGCCTATACGTCCGATACAAAATATAACGACGCCGTCGGCTCTGCTTCACTGACGGTGACCGCGGCCTCAACCACTGTCACCGTTACGGGGCTTTCCAGCTCTGGTGGTTCAAGTACGGCGGTTTATGGGACATCCGTCACTTTGACGGCAACACTTGGGCAGAGTTCTGCCACAGGCACCATACAATTCACCGATAACGGGACAAATTTTGGCTCTGCTGTTACAATCAGTGGGGGCAAGGCCGCAATGACAACCTCTGCACTTTCCATAGGCACACATACGATAAGCGCAGCTTATGTGGACTCCACAGGGTATTATACGGCGAGTACAATCAACACTTTAACTTATACAATTACGCAAATTCCGACAAGCCTCACGCTGGCCGTGAGCCCTAATACAGTGCCCACCATCGGGCAACCGCTGAGCCTGACGGCAAGCATATTGCCAACCGGGGCGAGTGGCACCATCACTGTGACCGAAGCAGGCGCAACAGTTGGGACAGGCACTTTGAGC
>DAIMHB010000048.1:0-9600 GCA_036723545.1 Beijerinckiaceae bacterium | reverse complement strand
GCTGATGCTGCTCTCGGGGGGCAATTCGCGTGGTGGCTGTGGGTTTGGCGGTGGTGGTGGCGGCTTTTCCGGTGGCGGCGGCTCGTCAGGCGGCGGCGGCGCATCGGGGGGATGGTGATGCTGATTTCAGAACAGGACCGGGCGGCGATCGACGCGCAATTATCGCAGGCCGCACAGGCCACGCAGGCCCATATCCTCTGCATATTGGCGCGCCATTCCTCTGTCTACAGCTTTTTTCCGCTGCTCTGGGCCAGCCTTCTGGCGCTGCTTTGTCCCTGGCCGCTGATCTCTTTCACCGATTTTACCGTGGAATGGATTTATCTGTTTCAGCTTGGTCTGTTTGCTCTGGCACTGGCTGTTTCGTCTCATTCGGCCATCAGGGTGAGGCTGGTGCCGCTGAAACTGCGCCGCGCCAAGGCGCATCACGCCGCGCTCGAACAATTTGCCCTGCGCCATAACAACGGCCATGCCGCCGAACCCGGTCTGTTGATTTTTGTCTCGCATGACGAGCGCTGGGCGCGGATCATGGTCAGTCATGCTGTAGGCAGCCAAATTCCACAGGCGCATTGGCAAAAGGCGCTGGATGCGCTGCGGGCCGAGCTGAAACAGGGCCATATCAGAGACGGCTTCATTCAGGCCATTGATATATGTGCGCAGGAACTGGCTGAAAAATTCCCCCGCAACCCTGAAAGCCAGCCCCCGCGCCATGACCGCATTGTGCTGCTGTAACCAGTAATCCTGATATGATTTTGACTAAAAAACCGCCGGAACAAAAGCTCCGGCGGTTTTTTTAAGGCTCGCACCTTTCATTTTTAATAAGCCTCACCCTTCGAGCTCCTCAGGGTGAGGGGTGCGGCTTGGTTTCAAGCTGCCAGCTGGCGCAGCACATAGTGCAAAATGCCGCCGTTTTTGAAATATTCCAGCTCTTCCAAGGTGGCGATGCGGCACAGCAGCGGCACATGCTTGACGCTGCCATCGCCATAGGTGATGACCGCTTCCATCTTCTGGCGTGGTTTCAAATCCGCGCCCAAACCCTTGATGGAGACGGTTTCATCGCCCTTCAGGTTGAGGCTCTGCCATGTCGTGCCCTCCTCAAAGGTTAAGGGCAGAACACCCATGCCCACCAGATTGGAGCGGTGAATACGCTCGAAGCTCTGGGCAATCACGGCGCGCACGCCCAGCAGCTTGGTGCCCTTGGCCGCCCAGTCGCGCGAGGAGCCATTGCCATATTCAGCACCGGCAAACACCACCAGGGGCTTGCCTTCCGCCTCATATTGCATCGCCGCATCAAAGATCGAGGCGGGGGCACCATCAGGGAAGTGCTTGGTCATGCCGCCTTCCGCCACAGTGCCGTCGGCCGCTTTGTTGATGAAGTTTTTGATGCGGATATTGGCGAAGGTGCCGCGCATCATCACTTCATGGTTGCCGCGGCGGGTGCCATATTGGTTGAAATCTGCCGGAGAGACCTGACGCTCCATCAGATATTTGCCCGCAGGCGAGGCGGCTTTAATGGAACCGGCCGGTGAAATATGGTCGGTGGTGATCTTGTCGCCAAACAGCGCCAGAATACGGGCGTTTTCAATGTCCTTCACAGGCACAGGGGTTTTGGTGATGCCGGTGAAATAGGGCGGGTTCTGTACATAGGTCGAGCCCATGTCCCAGGCATAGGTCTGGCCGATGGGGGCGGAAACCGCCTGCCAGTTGGCATCCCCCTTGAAGACATCGGCATAGCGCTCGGCAAAGATCTTTTGCGTGACATTGGCGCGGATATAGTCCTGAATTTCCTTCGAGGAGGGCCAGATGTCCTTGAGATAGACCTTCTTGCCATCCTTATCCTTGCCGATCGGCTTTTTGGTGAGGTCAATATTGACTGTGCCTGCCAGCGCATAGGCCACCACCAGCGGCGGCGAGGCGAGATAATTGGCCTGCACATCCGGGCTGACACGGCCTTCAAAATTGCGGTTGCCGGACAGGACAGCGGCGGCAATCAGGCCATTGTCATTGATTGCCTTGGAAATTTCGGCATTCAGCGGGCCGGAATTGCCGATGCAGGTGGTGCAGCCAAAGCCGACAAGGTTGAAGCCCAGTGCGTCGAGGTCTTTTTGCAGACCGGCATGGGCGAGATATTCGGCCACAACCTGACTTCCGGGGGCCAGAGAGGTTTTCACCCAGGGCTTGGTGCTCAGGCCCTTGGCTACGGCATTGCGGGCCAGCAGACCCGCGCCGATCAGCACCGAAGGGTTCGAGGTGTTGGTGCAGGAGGTGATGGCGGCAATCACCACATCGCCATGGCCAAGGTCGAAGTTTTTGCCCTCAACCTTCACGCGCTTACCAATTTCGGCAATTTTCTTGTAATCGCTCTCCATTGCACCAACAAAACCGGCACCCACAGCGTCCAGATTGACGCGGCCTTCGGGACGCTTCGGGCCGGCCATGGAAGGCACAACGGTCGAGAGGTCGAGTTCCAGCGTATCGGTGAACACCGGATCTTCCGAGCGCTTCAGGCGGAACATGCCCTGCGCCTTGGCATATTTTTCCACCAGCTCAACACGATGGGCGTCACGGCTGGAATTGGTGAGATAATTGAGGGTTTCGCTGTCCACGGGGAAGAAGCCGCAGGTGGCGCCATATTCCGGTGCCATATTGGCGATGGTGGCGCGGTCAGCCAATGTCAGGCTGTTCAGGCCGGGGCCGTAGAATTCGACGAATTTGTTGACAACGCCCTTCTTGCGCAGCATTTGTGTGACCGTCAGCACGAGGTCGGTGGCGGTGCGCCCTTCCTTCAGCTTGCCATTGAGCTTGAAGCCGATGACTTCGGGCAGCAGCATGGACTGCGGCTGGCCGAGCATCGCGGCCTCGGCCTCGATGCCGCCCACGCCCCAGCCCAGAACGGCCAGACCATTGACCATGGTGGTGTGCGAATCTGTGCCCACCAATGTGTCCGGATAGGCATATTCAGTGACCTTGCCGCGTTTGCTGGTTTCGGTGCGGGTCCAGACGGTCTGGGCCAGATATTCAAGGTTGACCTGATGGCAAATACCGGTGCCGGGCGGCACCACGCGGAAATTATCAAACGAGTCCTGACCCCATTTCAAAAAGCGGTAGCGCTCGCCATTGCGGGCATATTCATGCGCCACATTGGCGTTAAAGGCCTTGGGCGTGCCAAATTCATCGACAATCACCGAATGGTCAATGACCAGATCCACCGGCACCAGCGGATTGATTTTTTCCGGCTTGCCCTTGAGGGTGAGCATGGCATCGCGCATGGCGGCCAGATCAACCACGGCCGGCACGCCGGTAAAGTCCTGCATCAGCACGCGGGCGGGGCGGAAGGCGATCTCACGCTCAACAGTGCCCTTATTGGTGAGCCATTCCACCACGCCTTCAATATCGGCTTTGGTGACGGTGCGGCCATCCTCGAAGCGCAGCAGATTTTCCAGCAGCACCTTCATCGAATAGGGCAGCTTGGAAATGCCGGTAAGGCCGTTTTTCTCTGCGATTTTGAGAGAAAAATAATGATAGGTCTTTTCGCCAACCTTGAGCTTTTTGCGGCATTTGAAACTGTCGAGCGAGGTCATTATTCTATCCCTTCACATGCAAATCTTCATTATACCGCAGCCTGACAAGGTGCGGCGCTGATGGTCTTATAGATAATTTCGATGAAACCCGCTACACGAACAAAAGTCTCGTTTGCCGATAGATTCATCACTCTCCTGTCCAAAGGTTGCCCGTGCGTCTGATTGCCGACCAACTCAGCCTTATCCGCAATGAGCGCAGGCTCTTTTGCAATATCAGCTTTATCCTTCAAAATGGTGAAGCCCTGATTTTAACCGGTGCCAATGGTAGCGGAAAATCCAGTTTTTTGCGCGCCTGTCTCGGATTTCTGAATTTTCACAGCGGCACATTGCGCCTTGAGGGCGGATTGGAGGCGCCTTTGATCGAGCATTGTCATTATATCGGCCATCAGGACGGGCTGAAAACCAGCCTGACCGCGCAGGAAAATCTTGCATTCTGGGCCAGAATGCTGGGAAAAGGCGATATTTCACCGCAATCCGCACTGCAACAGCTTACACTCGGCCATATTGCCGATATTCCGGCGGGCTATCTCTCGGCGGGGCAGAAGCGGCGGGTGGCGCTGGCGCGCCTGCTTGTCGCGCAGCGGCCAATCTGGATGCTGGATGAGCCCACAACGGCGCTGGACAGCGCCACACAAAGCCTGTTTGCGACACTTTGCAGCAGCCATCTGGCGCGGGGCGGGCTGATTCTGGCCGCCACCCATATGGATCTGGGCTTTGCCGCGCAAAGGCTGAACTTTGGAGTCCGCCTGTGAGCGCGCTTCTCGCCCTGTTTGCACATGAGCTGCGCATTGCCGCGCGAATCGGCGGGGGCAGCGCCACCGGACTGGTGTTTTTTCTTATTCTCGTGAGCATCATCCCCTTCGCGCTGGGGCCTGACCTGAATTTACTGGCGCGAATCGGCCCCGCGATTGTCTGGATTGCGGCGCTGCTCAGCACCCTGCTCGGTCTTGACCGGCTGTTTCAGAGCGATGAGGACGATGGCACTCTGGATCTGCTGCTCACCGCCGCCACGCCGCTCGAACTGATTGTGCTGGTCAAATGCGCGGCGCATTGGCTGACCACCGCCCTGCCGCTGATAATGGCGACGCCCTTATTCGCGCTGATGCTGGCGCAGGATGGCATGAGCCTTGTCGCGCTGCCGCTGACCTTGCTGGTGGGCACACCGGCTTTAACGCTGCTGGGCGCCATTGGCGCGGCGCTCACCGTCAGTTTGCGGCGCGGCGGGCTGCTGATGGCGGTGCTGATTTTGCCGCTCACCATTCCGGTGCTGATTTTTGGCGTTTCGGCGGCAGAGGCGGCGCTGGGAGGGTCTGTGGCCTTTGCCACGCCGCTCGCCATTCTGGCGGCTTTAAGCCTCACCGCTCTGGCCGGCGCACCCTTCGCCGCCGCAGCAGCACTGCGGGAGAGGTGAGGCCTCATGCCCCGTTTCTTCGCCTTGAGCTTGTTGTGGAACAATGCCTAAAATCGAATTCAACCGATGAATACATCCATCAGTGCGGCCACCCAATCGCATGAGATAGCGGTCAAGCACACGACGATAAAAACGATCACATTGCCACGGATGATTCGCCCCTAAATGTCTAATACAAGCATCTGCAATTTCTTGCCTACGCTCCGCTAAAATATCATCTACACATATCATGTATTCTGCATAATTTGCCATTGTGTTTGGCATGTTCCTCTCAACACAACATTCATAGTATTTTTTTATTCCCTTGCGAGAAAATTTATCCAAAGCATTGAATCGGCATGGATTAACAAAAGCGGCTATTTTTGAAAACAAGGAAACCATTGACCGTGGGTTTGCGGGGTTCACTCCAAACCTCACCATAGCAATTATGTTTAAGAGATCGATGGTGTTAAGTATTAAATGATTAGGCATAAAAATAGGGTCAAGTGGATCAGTCAATGCAGATTGTAAATTATTTCTTAAACCCCGACCTATCGTTCGTCCCACACTATATTCCTGCAAAAATGCGTTAAAACAACTCGTACAGGTCAAAATATGATTCGTGTGGTCTGAAGGACCTTCAAATACAATTTTCCATTCATCCCAGTTCTTTTTGGCCATTTTGACATCATATATAGATATTTGGCAGTTTACGTTGTTGCACATGGAAAGCCTGCTGGTTTGAATGAACATAGCGTAAATACTATCAATTTTGATAACAAACAATATTATATATGAAGACTCTATTCAATAAATTATCCTTATCTTGCGCCCTTTCCTATCCTTCGACAGGCGCAGAATGAGGAGAGGGAGCGATGCAAAGCCTATCTATATTCATCCCCTCACCCTGAGGTTCTCGAAGGGTGGGGGGATGGCATTGCAAGGCGGCAATCCATTGATTCAGCGTATGGATTGCTTCACTTCGTTTGTAATGACGCAGACACCCGCATTTGCCGCATTGCATCTGGCGTTCAAGCTGGCTAAAACGCATCTATGTGGTCAATCGCAAATCCCGCCAATTTCAGCCGTCTTGCGGCCAGGCTTATCCCCTGGATGGGCGGGCTGACACTTGTCTGTTTTGTGCTTGGCCTTTATCTGAGCTTCACCGCCCCGGCGGATTATCAGCAGGGCGAGACAGTGCGCATCATGTATATTCATGTGCCCGCCGCCTGGCTGGGCTCGTTCATTTATTTCAGCATGGTGCTCTCGGCGCTGGGCACGCTGGTGTGGCGGCACCCGCTGGCCGATGCGGCGCAAAAGGCCGCCGCCCCTTTGGGCGCGGGCTTCACGCTGATCTGTCTTGTCACCGGCTCGCTCTGGGGGCGGCCGATGTGGGGCACCTATTGGGTGTGGGATGCGCGCCTGACCTCGGTTTTGATCCTGTTCATTATTTATCTGGGGTTGATTGCTTTGTGGCAAACCCTTGAGGACCAGACCCGCGCCGCGCGCCTTGCCGCCATTCTCACCCTTGTGGGGGCGATCAATCTGCCGATTATTAAATTTTCGGTGGATTGGTGGAATACGCTGCACCAGCCTGCCTCGGTGTTTCGCATGGGCGGGCCCACCATTGACCCCTCGATGCTGAAAGCGCTGTTTGTGATGGCGCTGGCCTTCACATTATTGTTTCTCACGCTGCATCTGCTGGCCATTCGCAATGAAATTCTGCGGCGGCGGGTGCGCCGCCTCACCATGCTGGCGGCCAATAGGGAGCCGGACAATGGCTGATCACACCGGTTTTATCGTAAGTGCCTATGGCTTTGCCATTTTGGTTGTTGTGGTGATGATCGTGGCCATCGTAGCCGATTATCGCCGGCAAAACCGCGCTTTGACACGCCTGAATGCGGATAAGGACTTATGAACATCCGGCCTATAGCTGCTGTTCCGTTGGTTTTATTTCTCGGGCTGGCCGGATTGTTTTTTGTGCGGCTCGGCGCGGGGGATGCCTCGCGCCTGCCTTCCGCCCTGATTGGCAAGACCATCCCCGATTTTCAACTGCCGCCGCTTGACCCGCAAAGCGGCAGCGCCGTGGGGCTGGACAGCGCCCGTATGGCCAAGGGGCATGTGTCGGTTCTGAATATTTTTGCCTCATGGTGCGGCCCGTGCCAGGAGGAGCATCCGGTTTTGATGCGGCTGGCCGCTGACCCCGCGCTGCGCGCCAAAGGCTTAAAAATTTATGGCCTTGCCTATAAGGACAAACCGGCCAACAGCCTGCAATTTTTGCAAACCGCCGGTGTGCCCTATGATGCCATAGGCCGCGACGAGGCGGGCCGCACCGCCATTGATTTTGGTGTCTATGGCGTGCCGGAAACCTTCATTATCCGCGGGGATGGCACAATCGCCTATAAATTCATCGGCCCGCTGACACCGGAGCAGCTTGAGGCCACATTGAAGCCGGAAATTTTAAAGGCGATGAATTAAAGCGGTTTGTCGGCGTCGCTCTGTGGTTTCGGCTCATGTTTTAAAATCATCGGCATTTGCGAAAAAATAAACAGAAATGTCAGGCCCATAGAGCCATAAACCTTGAAATTGACCCAGACATTCGTGCTTTGTGTGCGCCAGACCAGCTCATTCAGCCCGGCCAGGCCTAAAAAAAACACCCCCCAGCGGAAGGTCAGTTTGCGCCAGCCCGCATCGGTGAGGTGAAAGGCACTTTCCAGAATATAGGGCAGCAGCGGGCGGTCAAAGGCCAGCCCCACCAGCAGAATCAGGCCGAAAATCATATCCAGAAAGGTCGGCTTCATTTTGATGAACTGTTCGTCCTGAAAATATAGCGTCAGCACGCCGAAAACCGAAACCACCAGCGCCGTGATCAGCGGCATCACCGGAATGCGCCGCATCACCACCAGCGAAACAATCAGGGCGGCAATCACTCCGGCCATCAGCATCAGGGTTGCGGTGAAAATGCCGCCCTTTTCGCCTGCCAGCAGGGATTCGGGCAAAACAAGAGCGGTGAGCGGGGCAAATAATTTTGGCCGGGCATTGGCCAGCAGAAACAAGGCCAGAGGCCCGGTTTCAAGAACCAGTTTCAAGGCCGGATGGGGCTTGCGGCGGGAGGATGACACAATGGCGCACTCGTAAGGTTGATCACGGCTCATTAGCAGCAACGGGCCTGTTGTGCATTCAAAATCACAACGGAATTTGCAATGCCGTATATTTTACACCCTGCGCGGAGGAATATGCGGTATTATCGCTGGAAATATCAGGGCATTTATTGAATAAATAAAATTCAGGTGATGGGGTTCAATGGTGCGCAGCGGCAGACAGTCAGGGCAGATGGTGCGGGGGCGTTTGCTGCAAAGGTCCTGGCTTGGCCTGTTCATGATGGTGATGCTTTCGGGCTGCGCGGGCGGGGACTCGCCGTTCTCGACACCCAAGCCGGTGCAGGTTCCCGGCTCCGCGCCGGTGACAACCAGCAATGAGATGTCTTTCGATCAGGAGCATCAGCGTCTTGTCACCCTGTTTGGTGGTGAATATTACCATGCACCGGCCGAGCGGCTGCTTAACGAGGTTTTGCAGCGGCTGGCCAATGCGGCAGAGGTTAAAACCGAACCTTACCGGCTCACCCTGCTCAATTCGGCTGTGGTCAATGCCTTTGCCCTGCCCTCCGGCCGGATTTATGTGACCCGCGGCCTGCTGGCGCTGGCCAATGACACATCCGAGGTGGCCGCGGTGATGGCGCATGAAATTGCGCATGTCACCGCCAAACATGCCTCGCAGCGCGCCGAACTGGAAAAAGACTCGGCGCTTGTCAGCAAGGCTGCCAGCATCATTCAAAATCCGGAAAAGGGGCAGGAGGTGCAGGCCTATCGCCGTCTGACTCTGGCCAGTTTCTCCCGCGCGCAGGAATTTGAGGCCGACAGGCTGGGCGTCGCCAATATGGCCCGCGCGGGCTATGATCCCTATGGCGCTGCAAGGTTTCTGACCTCTCTGGGCTATTCGGCCACTATGCGGGCCTCGCTGATCGGGCAGGTGAAAGACAGCGCCCGGCCCGATATTCTTGCTTCCCATCCCTCCACACCGGAGCGTATCCGTGAGGCGATCAACGCGGCCCGGCAGATTGCCGCGCCCGACAGCGGCGAACAGGGCCATGATGCCTATCTGGCGGCGATTGACGGCATCGTGTTTGGCGATGACCCTTCCGAAGGGGTAATTCGCGCCAATCAATTCATTCATCCCAAACTGGGATTCACCTTCAGCGCGCCTGCCGGATTTGTGCTGGAAAACTCGTCTCAGGCATTGCTGGGCATAAGCAGCGGCGGCGTGGATTCACTGCGGCTCGATTCTGTGCAGGTGCCGGTCAACAGCAGTCTTGAGACCTATGTCCGCTCCGGCTGGATAGACGGGCTGGATGAAAGATCGGTGGTTGCGGGTTCGGTCAATGATCTTCCGGCGGTGTTTGCGGTGGCCAGAGATTCGATATGGACCTTCAAACTGGCGGTGATCCGCTTTGATAATGATGTTTACCGGCTGATTTTTGCCACGAAAAATCTTACTCCGGAGGTGGATCAGCGCTTTTCCGCCGCACTGGGCAGTTTCCGCCGCATCAGCCCGCAGGAGGCGGCGGCGGTCAAG
>DAIMHB010000047.1:0-9851 GCA_036723545.1 Beijerinckiaceae bacterium | reverse complement strand
CCGGCCGCCTTATCGGCTACACCCTAGCCGCCCTGACAAACTCCTATAATCCGTCGCTGATCGTCCTCGGCGGTGCGCTTGCCCAAAGCAGCGATATATTGCTGGCCGCAGTGCGGGAGGCCGTTTATCGGCGGTCTCATCCATTGGTCAGCCGGGATCTTCGCATCGTCCGTTCGCAGATGGGCAGTTCAGCCGCTTTGGTTGGTGCGGCCATTTCGGTGGCCGACGAAACCTTTGAACCGCATACGCTCAGCGCATGGGTGAGTTTTAGCTCGCCGCTGAAACATCCGGATGTCCAGACCTTGATCAAACAAACCAAACAACTCGTCGGCAACATCCACAATCCACCCATGCCGCCCGCCCCTCGTAAGGCCCCGACGCTTAATCCTTGACCGGCACGATGTCACGCTGGAAAAGCCTTGTTCTGGTGCCAAAAAGAGACCATCCTACCCATGTTATATTCATCAGCGAGTCCTAGAAACATGCCCATTGCTGGTCTTGGTCCTCATGGGGAACGCGCTGTCCCCCCGTCCTTGCTCAAATTATCCGAAGAGAACACAGCGAGGGCACGCGAGGCACGGTTCACTGTAGCTATCGTTCTGCATACGACGACCAGCGACTGGGCCAAGCAACAGCTTGCCGGACTGATGGCCACATTCGGGCATTGCGCTGCTGTTGTCATTGAGGTGGTTGATTGCAATTTTGATACGACGACCCAGATCGAAGCGCTGAACCGCCTTGTTGCCGAGCGTCCGGACGCGATCATTTCTATCCCCATTGGCAACAAAGCGGTGGCAGAGGCTCATCGGCAGGTTCGGAAGGCCGGTATCAAGTTGATTCTGATCGACAATGCCCCGACAGGTCTGCTGCCAGGCCAGGATTATGTCACCGTGATTTCCGCCGATAATTTTGGCCTGGGCCAATTAGGGGCTGAATTGCTGAGCCCGCATGTCCAACAGGGAGAAACCATTGGTCTTTTGTCCTATGGCGTGGATTTCTTTGCCACCAATCAGCGCGACATTGCCTTTCGCAAATGGATGGAGGCCAAACGCCCTGATCTTATTGTCAAACAGGCTAAATTTCCGGATGTAAAATCGGCTGCTGCCGTAACCGAGCAGTTTGTCGAGTCCAACCCGGAGTTAAAAGGCATGTTCATTGTCTGGGACGAACCGGCCATGCAGGCCGTGGAGGCGCTGCGACAAAAGTCTCGTTCCATCCCCGTTACCACGATTGATCTGGGCAATGACGTTGCCATCGAACTCGCAGGAGGCGGATTGATCAAGGGAATAGGTGCACAGCAGCCCTATACTCTGGGCACGTCGCTGGCCAATGCCACAATTTTGTCGCTGCTGGGCCGCGAACTGCCGCCATGGATTGCCCTGCCCGGCCTTGCCGTCACGCAGAAAAATGTTGTCGAATCCTATCAGACGATCTGGCACAGCCCAGCTCCGGCCAAACTGATCAAAGCATGGCGCAAGTCAAATCATCAAGACAGATCAAAACATCCCGAGAAGAAAACGTAAAAACGGTGCCAGAGCGGGACTTCTCTGCTCTCGCGCGCTGAACGACGACCGTCCGTGTCTATTAGACTCGCCAATTCGCGTGCAAGGCCAAGGTTCAACGCGCGCGCTGCGCCGTGTTGCGCCAATTTTTCGGGGCTGCGGAAGGCCAGCACCACGATCCGCCCGTTTGAACTTTGTTGCGGCCCGGGATTATCGCATCACGCACATTCCACGCTGATGCGCCCAAGGTCCCCAATGCAAATCGGCCACCATCTCTGACCTAGAGTCTGTTGCCTTTAGATGGAACCGTCTCCCTCTCCCCGCCGCGCGGGGAGAGGGTTGGGGTGAGGGGCATTTATCATTCCAAGCCCCTCATCTTAGTCCTTCTCCCCGTTGATCCTTCGAGACGGCCTACGGCCTCCTCAGGATGACGGGGAGAAGGAACGCTCACAATGTGTTTCTACCTCAAAACAACATGCTCTATTGTAGAGCTAGCGCAGCGCCACGCCTGTATGCGCATCGAATAGGTGAATCGCTTCAGGTTGTGGTGCAAGGCGGATTACATCCCCGGGGGAGACGTTAAGGCGCTCATGGAAGACGGCAGTGGTGGGTTGCCCGGCAAACTGGCAGATGATCTGCATTTCAGCCCCGGTTGGCTCAACTACGATAACCTGACTGGCAAGACCGTTCTGCGCATCCTGAATGAAATGTTCTGGCCGGAGGCCAAGCGTCACAGCACGACCATGAGCTTCGCTTGGCGTGTTCTTCAGTGCAATCCGAACACCCGTTTCAGCGACGAATATCTGACCCGAAGCCTCTACATGCCCTTTGATGAAATTCATGGCCGGTGAGCCGATGAAACCCGCAACAAACTGGTTCACAGGGCGGTCATACAACTCCAGCGGAGAGCCAATCTGTTCAACAATGCCGTCATGCAACACGACAATGCGGTCGGCCATTGTCATCGCCTCAATCTGGTCATGTGTGACATAAATTGTTGTTGTGCGCAGGCGCTGGTGGAGTTCCTTGATCTCAGATCGCATCTGCACGCGCAGCTTGGCGTCGAGGTTGGAAAGTGGCTCGTCAAACAGGAAAACCTGCGGATCACGCACGATAGCTCGCCCCATTGCGACACGCTGGCGCTGGCCGCCGGACAATTGACCGGGACGGCGATTGAGCAACTTGTCCAACCCGAGAATTTTCGAGGCGCGCTCGGTGCGGCGGTTGATCTCCTCTTGCGGCACATTTTTCAGGCGCAAAGAGAAACTCATATTCTCCGCCACCGTCATATGCGGATAAAGCGCATAATTCTGGAACACCATCGCAATATCGCGTGATTTTGCCGGTAGATTGCTGACATCGCGGCTTCCGATGTTGATCTTGCCCGAATTGAGCATCTCCAGCCCGGCGATCATACGCAGAAGCGTCGATTTCCCGCAGCCGGACGGGCCGACCAACACAACAAATTCGCCGTCGGCCACATCAATGCTGACATTGCGCACCACCGGCACCGCGCCGTAGGATTTGACGACATTTTGAATTCCGAGAGAAGCCATAGGTATTTCCTCAAAGATTATTTTACAGCGCCGAAGGTCAAACCTTCAATCACGCGGCGGCGCAGCAGAAGTGTAATCAGCAAGATGGGCGCAACCGTAACGGTCGCAGCGGCGGTCAATGTGCCCCATTGCGTGCCATACATATTGGTGAATTCGCTGATACCGACCGGCGCGGTCTTGATGGCTGAGCGGCTCAGCGTCAGGGCAAAGAGAAATTCGTTCCAAGACAACATGCCTGCAAGCAGGCTGGCCGAGACAATGCTGGGCGTGAGCAAGGGCAGAACAATGTGCCAGATGATCTGGCCACGCGAGGCACCATCGACCATCGCCGCTTCTTCGATCTCGAAAGGAATTTGCCTGATCGCCGAACGCAGCATCCAGATCATCATCGGTATGCCGAAAGCTGCATAGGGCACCACCAGCACCGGCCAAGTGTCAGTCAAGCCAAGCCGCGAGGCAATGACAAAAACCGGAACAACAGAAACGGCTGGCGGAAACATAATGGTGGACAAAATCCAATTCGCCGTCGCTTGCCGCCCGGTGAATTTCACCCGCGCCAGCGCATAAGCTGCCGGAACGGCCGCTGCCAGCCCCAACAGTGTCGAGGCAACTGTGACAATGATCGTATGGGCCAGCAATATACCGAACACCTGGCTCGTATAGGTGTTGCCCGACAGAACATCGTGGTAATTCTGCAATGTCGGCATGAAATCCCAAACAGGCGGCAAAGCCTGCGCCAATTCCGAAGGCTTGAACGAGGTCAGCAGCACCCAAAGGATAGGGAACATCACGACGATAAGCGCCAGCCATAAAACCGCGCGGGTGATGAGTTTTCCAAGCCAGCTCATGTCATTCTTCCATAATGTCAGTGCTGCGGCCGAGAATGGCGAGCAATTGTTTGGTAATCATCGACAAAACCAGCAGAAAGACGATACCCAAAGCCGAGGCAGCCCCGACATCAAAATTCTGCAAGGCGATCCGGTAAATATCGAGATTGATAACTTCCGTAGAGGAGCCCGGTCCACCATTGGTCAGCACGAAAATACTGCCGAAAGTCTTGAAGGCCTCAATCGTGCGTAAAACGAAAGCAATAGCGATGAAAGGCCGTAAAAACGGCAGGGTAATATGCCAGAACAGACGGATCGGTCCCGCTCCGTCGATCATTGCGGCTTCTTTTGGTTCCGCCGGGACGCCGCTGAGGCCCGCAAGCAGGATCAGCGCAACGAAGGGAGTCCATTGCCAGACATCCAAGCCAATGACCGCCACCCAAGCCGTGAATGGTTGCCCGAGCCAGTCTATCGGCTCCGAAATGATCCCCCAGACCTGCAAATAGTAATCAACCCAGCCATAGGCCGGATCCAGCAACACACGAAACACCAGCGCCGAGACCACCGGCGCAACACCAAGCGGCAAAATAAACAACGCTGCCAGCAGGTTAGTCTCCGGGAGCTTACGGTTGAGCAGCAGCGCCAGCCCGAGGCCCAGCCCCAGTTCCAACACCACTGAAATGGCGACAAACTGAAACGTCGCGACCGCGCCCGACCCATTCTCGGGGCTCGAAAATACCCGGATATAGTTCTGCAATCCGATAAAGCCGGAGCCGGGGCCAAGCAGATTCTCATGACGGAAGCTGACGTAGAGCAGGTAAATCGCCGGAGCCACCGACATGATCAGCAGGATCGCCATGGCGGGCGACAGCAAGAGCCAGCCGAACCGCGCCTGTCCATTGGACGACGTGCGGCTGGTCAGCCGCACGTCTGCTTCAACGGGAGAATGGGTAGCTGTCATTTCACATAACCGGCTTGTTTCAACAGGTCGCGCACCTGATTGCCAGCCTCCTTCAAAGCCGCCTCTGGCTGCGCGGCACCGCGCGCTGCATTGTTCACCGCGATCCAGATGGCGCGATCCACATCGCCATAATTCGAGAGGCGCGGGCGACCGACGCCGACAGCCAGTGACTTGCCGAGAATGTCATAGAAATTACCAAGCTTCGCCGTAATCGCCGTATCTTTCAGCGCCTCAGTATAAACGGACTTGCGGGTGGGATGAAGCTGCTTGGCCAGAGCCTTGGTTTGCACCGCACTGCTGGTGAACCATTTGATTGCCTGATAGGCCCATTCCTTATTTTGCGAGAAAGAATTGACCGATAGCATCCAGGTGCCAAAATGCGGTCCGATCCCGCTGCCCTGCGGCACCACAGCATAGGCCACCTCACCCTTGACGCTGGGTGAGAGCGCCAGATCATGATAATTCATGGTCATAGCCGTCAACCCGTTGCTAAACGATGTGGCAACTTCATCCCAGCTGGACGAAGTGGTGCCCGGAGGTGTCACCTTTTTGCTATTGATGAGATCGACATAATAGGTAAGTGCCTTGACGCCCTCGGGCGAGTCAAAGACGGTCTCAAAATTGTCATTGACCAAATGCCCGTCGCCACCAAAGCCGGCGAGCAGGGTCTTGAAATCATCGGTGGACCAGTCGCCCGCGCCCGCCATCAGCGTGGTGCCCCATTGCCGCTTCGCCGGATTGGTGAAGAAAGCCGCGATGGTTGAAAATTCCTCCCAAGTGGCCGGAACCGCCAGATCCCTGCCCGTCTTGGCCTTGAATGCCGCTTTGTTGGCGGCATCGTCAAACAAATCCTTGCGATAGGCGAGAGTGAGCACATTGGCCTGCATCGGCAGACCGAAAATATCAAAACCCGCCGCTTTGATTGCTGCCGGATCGATAACATCAGTCTTGTCGAAATGCTGGTGGCTTGCATCCTTCTTGTAAACGGCCGTATCGAAAAACACCTTGGCAATGAAGTCCTGAAGATCAAGATCGCCAGAGGCCATCGAATCTTGCACCATATTGGTGATCGGCTCGATCTTATTGGTGAGCGCTGGCATCCAGGGCGTATCGACGATCATGATGTCATAATACGCACTGCCGGAAGCCAGTTCGGCGAAGGTCTTCTGCTGCAAGGCATTATACGGCATCGTGTCAATCTTGATGTCAAACCCGAATGCCGCCTTGAAATCGCCTGCTGCGGCTTTGATCGCATCGGAATTAGCCTCGGCTGTCGCATAGAGCATGGTCAGGCCAGCTGGCTTGGGTGCGGCGGCAAAGGCGCGGCCCGCGCCCATGACGCTGGCACTCGCCAGGGCGGCAACGCCTGACATCAGGACAGAGCGACGTGTGAGATGTGTATTGGATTTTTCTGTCATTTTTTCCTCCCTAATTAGGCCGACCTAAAGTCCGGCCTCGTCATGAACAGATCTGGATTTATTTCAGCTGCTGCTCGATACTCTTGAGATAGTTTAGCGCCTTGCGGGCATAGAAATCCGGCTCGACACGGCGCGCGGCAAAAGCAATTTCCATGGTGAGATAGCCCTTGAAATCAATATCCTTGGCCGCCTGAAGCACGCCATACCAATCGACGACGCCATCACCCGGCGCTTTGCGGTCAATGTCGGCGCAATGGATATGATCGAGATGTGGCGCCATTTCATAAACATAATCGGAGCTTACCTCGTTGCGGTACAGCGCGTGATAGGTGTCGAACATCACCTTCACATTGTCGCAGCCGCTATCGGCGCGCAGGCTGAGCGCCTGAGCCGCTGTGTCGATCAGGTTCGAGTCAGCCGAGGTCGGCTCAATACAGATAGTAATCCCCTTGCCCGCTGCATATCTGGCGATGTCCTTCAGAGCTGTAAGGCTCCAGTCCCGCGCTTGTGCAGCATCAACGCCAAAAGAGCGCCAACCAGCGATATATAGCACGCGTTTCGAGCCCAAATCATGAGCAAGATCAACCACTTCTTTATAATGGGCGATGGTGGCCGTCCGCTCTTCCGGCAGCAAAGACGCCGGATTATTGCCCGGTCCGCCGCCCGGTGCGGGCAGCAGGCTTGAGGCGACCATGCCGACATCGGCAATCAGCTTGCGCAAATCCGCACGATGAGCCTTGCCCAGATGTGCCGGCCAGGCATGAGGCGCGGCACAGCCGATCTCAATCGCATCATAACCGGCCCGCGCAATGCGGCGGATGGTTTCTTCCAGCGAATAGGACGGCACCCAGACAGGGAAGCTGCCATAACACCATGTATTAAAAGAATATTTGAAGGACATCTGAATTTTCCTCTTAAAAAACAAAGACGGCTTTTTCGGTTTTACGCTCGTCGAACATGCGGAAGGCGGTCTCGGCGTCCTCAATCTTGAACTGATGCGTGGCCAGACGTTCCAGATTGATGTTTTGAGAGGTCAGCACCTCTACGATTTCCGGATATTCCGCGACATTAAAATACCATGAGCCAAAAAGTGTGAGTTGCTTGCGCAGCAATTGCTCACTTGGGCGAATGGTTGTTTCCGCAGCTTCGCCGACGAAGGCCATACGACCGAACGGGCGCAGGGCATCCAACGCCATATTGTGGGCGATCTTATTCCCAGAGCAATCTATGGCAGCATCGAGCCCGCGGCCATAGGTAAATTCGAGCAGCCTCAGGGCGGCGTCCGGCGCAGAAGGGTCAAGCGTCAGATCGGCGCCCAGACTTTCGGCAAAATGCCGGCGCTCCTCGATCGGGTCCAACGCAACAACTTTAGCCCCAAGCGCCTTGGCCGCCAAAATACCGGCTGAACCCATCGGGCCCAGCCCCCAGATGCCCATCACAGACATATGATTGAGCTGCAATTTCTTAGCGGCGCTGTAGAGTGTGCCAAAGGCATCCGTCGAAATGGCCGCAGCGACGTAGGACATGCTGTCCGGAATGGCGAGGCAATTACGCTCAGGGACAACAATATACTCGGCATTGCCACCATCGGCGGTGAAGCCAATGCATTTCCATTCCGGGCAGATATGATAATTGCCCGCACGGCAATGGGCGCATACGCCACAGCCGATAGCCAGATGAATAGCGATACGGTCACCAGTCTTGAACTTGCTGACGCCCGTGCCAACGCGGGCAATGCGCCCCGCAGGCTCGTGACCGGTCACACATTTTCCCGCTGCATCGCCGCCGACAACAGCGTTGCCATAATAGAGGCTCAGATCACTGCGGCAGATACACGAGGCCTTAACTTCCACAAGCACCTCGCCCGCACCGGGCTCGGGCACCGCCACCGCGCGAATTTCAACACGCTTATTGCCAGGAAGAAATACGGCCTTCATCTTGCGTCCTCCCTCTGGTGACATGGCGCAGGGTTCAGACAAACAACCGTTTGCCATGTTCGCTATTTGCCCGCGCAGGGCACCTCAGATTATTATTTCTTGCGCTCCGGCTCATCGGCCTCGGCTTGAGCGTGCGGTGTCTCGCCACACTTCATATTTTGGATATTACCAATTTGGATGAAGCATCCAAGGTGCAATTCTATCCAGATTGGATTTTTCAGACACTCGAAGCTCGGTCAAAAGGCATCAGACCAGAGCTACTTGGAGCCGCCTTTGCGCATAAGCACGTCGCTACGATTCTGGGCGTCGCGCAAGGCCACACCGATTGACTTTTCACCTTTCAGCAGGAAATGGATTTCATCACCGGCAATGCGGATGATGTCTGTAATTTGGGGGATCGGCACGCGCGGCCACATGCGAACAATACCACTCTCCGCCATCTCATGAACAACAGAGACAATCGGCGACAAGGCTCTCACTTCGGGGTCAAGACTGACACTACGCCGTGGGCTGGCCAGACTGCCATTTATCAAATAGAGCTTGGCTGCATTGGCCGATGTCATAGCCTTTAACGCCGTCATCACAGGTTTGATGCGTTCCGGCGCGAGATTTGACGGCACGGCCAATCCATAACCACCGAGTGGGACAATCGGCTTGCCTCGGGGCCCATGCGGATGCGGCAGATAACCGGTGCGCCGGTAAGCAGGAGCATTGGCGTCCGTTTCATAAAGAGGCGCGAGCATTGTATGGGAATAAGCAAGCGCGGTTTTCCCGGATTTATAGGCAAGCGCACGATCATACCACGCCATATCCAGCACGTTCGGCACCGAATAGGGCAAAATTTCGAGTAAATACTCAGCTGTCTGACGCGCTTCCAGCGAAAGAAACATCGGTCGTAAATTCTCAGGTTCAATCCGGAGCGTATCAAAACCGTCGCTGGTTCGGGCCAGATCGATGATGGGCTGACCGAAGGCCGCCATGATCATCAGGAACGTGTGGCCCAGAGGGGTGCCTCTGCGACCATTCCAGGCAATTCCGGCCATTCCGTCGATCTTATTATGCAATTTACGTGCGGCTATGACTGTTTCAGCGGCCGTGCGCGGTGGAGAGATGCCACTCTGTTCAAGAATATCCTTTCGATAAATCAGCAGTTCACCCGTCATCATGACAGGAATGCCATATTGCGAGCCCTTCCAGCGTGATGTCGACAATGTTTCCGGATAAAAATCCTTCGCATCAGCGCCAATCTCAGCCATCAGGTGATCCAGCGGCAAAAGATGCTTCTGCGAGGCCATCTCGCCAAACCAAGGATAATCACACGCGATAATATCATAGCGCGAATACGGCAACTTGCTGTTCTCAATCACCTCTTCATGTAATCGGTCAATTGATAAAGCCTTGCTGGCAATCGGCACACCCAGCATCATTTCCTGTTGGCGCTTAAACGAACGCATCGCCATAAAGGTTGGGTCGGCGTGCACAAGCACTCGCAAGCCTTGTCGCAACGGCAATTTGGTGGTGAGTACCGCGGGCGGCGACAGAATGGCCCCGATCTCCTCACGGCTGCGGGTTCTCGGTTTACGTCCGCTCTCGGCAATCGAAGGTTCCAAATTCAGCCTGGAAAACTCATTATATTGCCAGGTAAAGCGC
>DAIMHB010000046.1:0-9864 GCA_036723545.1 Beijerinckiaceae bacterium | reverse complement strand
CCATTCGGCAATATAGCCATGACCGCCAAAGATTTGCTGCGCGCGCACGCAATTTTCAAACCCCCAGTCGGTGAGGCAGGCTTTGAGCACCGGGGTCATCAATCCAAGATGATCCTCGGCCACCTGCCGCGCGCCAGCGTCAGGGCTGCAGCGCGCAATGTCACTCTGCAAGGCTGTCCAGATCACCAGCGCCCGCGCCGCCTCGTTAAAGGCCCTGATGGTCATCAGATTGCGGCGGATGTCAGGGTGCACAATCAGCGGATCGGCGGGCAGTTGCGGCGCTTTGACGCCGGAGATCGAACGGCCCTGCACCCGCTCCCGCGCATAGGCGGCCGCATTCTGATAGGCCACCTCGGAGAGCGCCAAGCCCTGAATGGCAACGCCAAGCCGCGCCTCGTTCATCATCACAAACATGGCATTGAGGCCCTTGCCCGCCTCGCCAACCAGCTCGCCGCGCGCGCCATCATAATTCATCACGCAGGTGGCATTGCCATGAATGCCCATTTTATGCTCAATCGAACCGCAGGTCACGCCATTGCGCGCGCCCAAGGTTCCGTCCGCATTGACATTCAACTTCGGTACCACAAACAGCGACAGGCCCTTGGTGCCCTGCGGCGCGCCCTCACTCCGCGCCAGCACCAGATGAATGATGTTTTCGGTCAGATCATGCTCGCCTGCGGAGATGAATATTTTTTGCCCTGTCAGCGCATAAGAACCGTCCGGCTGCGGCACGGCTTTGGTTTTGATCAGGCCCAGATCGGTGCCACATTGCGGCTCGGTGAGGTTCATGGTGCCCAGCCAGTCGCCACTGGCCATTTTCGGCACATAAAGCGCCTTTTGTGCCGCCGTGCCATGCTGGATCAGCGCGGCCATAGCCCCCTGTGTCAGGCCCGGATACATGGTGAAGGCCATATTGGCGGAGGTGCAAAATTCATTGACCAGCGCGCCAAGCACATAGGGCAGGCCCTGCCCGCCAAATTCCACCGGTGCCGCCAGTCCCACCCAGCCGCCTTCGGCATAGATGGAATAGGCATCCCTGAAGCCGCGCGGGGTTGTGACTGTGCCGTCTGAATGCCGGACGCAGCCCTCGGCATCGCCGGAGCGGTTGAGCGGATAAAGCACCTGCTCGGCCAGCTTGGCCGCCTCGGTGATGATGGCCTCCACAAGGTCGGGCGTGGCATCGGCAAAGCCGGGCTGGCCGCTGAACGCGCTGAGATGAAACACATCATTGAGCAGAAACAAAGCGTCTTTGACTGGGGCTTTATAGCTCGGCATCTTCCGCTCCTTTGTTTGATATTAACCCATATCCACCGATAAAAGACAGCCTTTCATGACAGATAGCTGACGAAAGCTGATGCGGCCAAGGCAGCATCATGACGCAGGCCTGAAAGACCGGCACAATTCTCTTGCGCTCCGGGCGCGAGTTGCCGATAAAGCAACAGCTCTTTTTGACCCATCTGGAACCGAATATCGCAATGACTGATCATTTTCCCGCTGCACTGGTTGAAGCCGCACAGGTGTCCAATGCCTGGCCCTTTGAAGAGGCCCGCAAACTGCTGGCCCGCCGCGCCCAACAGCCGCATAAAACTGAAGTTCTGTTTGAAACCGGCTATGGCCCCTCGGGCCTGCCGCATATCGGCACATTCGGCGAAGTGGCGCGCACAACCATGGTGCGTCAGGCTTTCCGGCTGCTCACCAATGACCAGATTCCGACCAGGCTCATCGCCTTTTCCGATGATATGGACGGCCTGCGCAAAGTGCCGGACAATGTGCCCAATAAGGACATGCTCAGCCTGCATCTGGGCAAACCTCTGACACAGGTGCCCGACCCCTTCGATAAATTCGAGAGCTTTGCCCATCACAACAATGCGATGCTGCGCGCCTTTCTCGACCAGTTCGGCTTTGACTATACATTCATGTCCTCCACCGACGCTTATACGTCAGGCCGCTTTGATGCGGCGCTGCTGCGGATGCTGGAACGTTATGATGCGATTATGGCGATTATGCTGCCGACCTTCCGCGAAGAGCGCGCCGCCAGCTATTCGCCCTTTTTGCCGATTCATCCGCGCACAGGCGTTGTTTTGCAGGTTCCGGTCAAAGTTCTGGATGTCAAAACCGGTTTGATCGGCTGGAATGACCCTGCCACGGGTGAGCATTTTGAAACATTGGTCACCGGCGGCCATGCCAAGCTGCAATGGAAGCCGGACTGGGCCATGCGCTGGTATGCGCTGGATGTGGATTATGAAATGGCCGGCAAAGACCTGATCGATTCCGTCAAACTGTCCGGCGAGATTGTCAAAGCCCTGGGCGGCCTTCCACCCGAAGGCTTCAATTACGAGCTGTTTCTGGATGAGGCGGGCACTAAAATCTCCAAATCCAAAGGCAATGGCCTGACCATCGACGACTGGCTGAACTATGCCTCGCCGGAAAGCCTGTCGCTTTATATGTATCAGAAGCCGCGCGAGGCCAAGCGCCTGCATTTTGATGTGATTCCACGCGCGGTGGATGAATATTTGCAATTTTTGGGCGGTTATCCGCGTCAGGACGACAAAGGCAAGCTGAGCAATCCGGTCTGGCATATTCATGGCGGAAACCCGCCCGCAGCGGAGGTGCTGGATGCCAGCGGCACCACGCTCACCTTCGGTATGCTGCTCAATCTTGTGGCTGTGGCCAATAGCGAGGAGCCGAAGGTGCTCTGGGGCTTTGTGCAGCGTTATGCGCCCGGCGTGTCGCCTGAAACCCACCCGCGCCTGAACCAGCTTGTGGGCTATGCTTTAAGCTATTACCGCGACTTTGTGCGCCCGAACAAAAAGTATCGGCTTGCTGATGATGTCGAGGCGCAGGCTCTGCGTGCGTTGATTGACGCGCTCAAAGCCCTGCCGCAACACGCCACACCGGAGGAGGTGCAGACCGCACTTTATGATGTGGCGCGGCCCATTGCGCGCTATCAGGATTTAAAGGCCAAGGGCGCAACGCCGGAGCGCCCCGGCGTCTCCAATGCCTGGTTCAACACGCTCTATGAAATTTTGCTGGGCGAGCAGAAAGGCCCGCGTTTCGGCTCTTTTGCGGCGCTTTACGGCATTCAGGAGACCATAGCCCTGATTGAAAAGGCCTTACAGGGCGGGCTTGTCCATGAACATGCGGCATTTTTACTGTCCCGCACACCATAAAGTCGCCCTCCGATGAGCTTTATCGCCCTTGCCCTCATCGCCATCACCGTTTTGGGAACCTCGTTTCTCTCCGGTATTTTTGGCATGGCGGGCGGGCTGATTCTGCTCGGCGTTTTGCTGACAATGATGGATGTGGCTTCGGCTATGGTGCTGTTTGGCACAATCCAGCTGGCGGCCAATGGCTGGCGCGCGGTGCTGTGGCGGCGCAATGTGGTCTGGCCGATTGTCGGGCGCTACATCATCGGCTCGCTGCTGGCCTTTGGCGTGATGTGGGTGATCGGCTTTGTGCCGAAAAAGGCAGTGATCTATATTGGGCTGGGGCTGCTGCCCTTTGCGGTTGACCTTTTGCCCAGAAGCCTCAATCCGGATATTACCCGCCGTTTTGCGCCCTATATCTGCGGGGCCAGCATCATGGTGCTGCAACTGCTGGCCGGCGCGGCAGGCAATGTGCTGGATATTTTCTTTCAGCGCAGCCCGCTGGACCGCCACGCCATTGTCGCCACCAAAGCGGCGACGCAGGTGGTGGCGCATCTGTTGCGCATAGCGTTTTTTGGCGCATTTTTAAGCCATTTTGACGCGCATATTCCGCCATTGGTCTATGCCGGGCTGATCGCACTGGCCTTTGCCGGCACCTCTCTGGCGGCGATTGTGCTCAAGCGCCTCAGCAATGAGAATTTTCGTCTGTGGAGCCGCCGCCTGATCCAGACCGTGAGCCTGTCCTATCTCATCCGCGGCCTGTGGCTGTCACTGGCTTGACCAGATAATCCGGCCCATGGTGGCAATGGATTCAACCGGCAGGATCCGGTCCTCATGGGCGGGATTGAGCGAGCGCAATTCAATCAGTTTCGAGGTCTGGCGGCGCAGCTCCTTGGCCAGCACCTCTCCTTCTGTGGTGCGCACCACCACTCTGTCCCCCCGCCGCACAGAGGCCGTGGGCGAGACGATGATAATATCGCCATCCCTATAGACCGGCAGCATGGATTCACCGGCAATTTCCAGTGCATAGGCATGTTCATCCGCCACATTGGGAAACACAATCTCGTCCCAGCCGGTGCCCGCCGGAAAGCCGCCATCATCAAAAAACCCGCCGGAACCGGCCTGCGCAAAGCCGATCAAGGGCATGGTCTGGCGCGGGGCAGCCCCCTGCTTGGCCACGAGGCGCAAAAAATCGTCAAGCGTGGCGCCGGTGGCCTCCAGCGCCTTGGCAATGGATTCGGTGGAGGGCCAGCGCAGCCGCCCGTCGAGCGATGTGCGCTTGGATTTGTTGAAGGTGGTGCTGTCCAGACCCGCCTTTTTGGCCAGCGCCGAGGGGCTGAGGCTGTAATGCTCGGCCAGTTGGTCAAGCGCAGTCCAGATGTGCTGATGGGTGAGCATGGGGAAATCCGGCCAATCTTCTCTTACGTCACATTAAGAGGATATATTTCCTATATAGGTAAACAAGCATCTTGACAAGCGCTATATTCACTATGCCCCTTGACCGAGACAGCCGCCTGAAGCCCATGCAGGCCGCAGGCTTGATCGCGCCTGCACCCTCCTGTAACACATAGGCACTGACCGTGCCCGAATGAGAGATATGATGCTGATTTACAAAATTGTACCGCAGGACCTGTGGCAGGATGCTGTTGCGGAGGGCCTGTTCACAGGCGCTGAAATCGACCATGAGGACGGCTATATTCATTTTTCCACCGCCGAACAGGTACAGGAAACCGCCGCCAAGCATTTTGCCGGACAGGAGGACCTGCTGCTGGTGGCGCTAGATACCGAGCGTTTCAGCGCGATCAAATGGGAAGTTTCGCGTGGCGGGGCGCTGTTTCCGCATCTTTATGGCATGTTCCGGCCTGATCAGGTGGTTTGGGTCAAGCCTCTGCCGCTCAAAGGCGGCGTGCATGTTTTTCCTGAGCTGGGTGTCTGATGCTCAAACTGTTTGCACCCTTTGCCCAGTCCCTTCTGCTGCGGCTTGAGCCGGAGGCGGCGCATCGCGCCACGCTGACGGCGCTCAAACTCATGCCATGGCCAGCAAAGGCCGCCGATGATCCACGCCTGAAGCTGGAGGCCTTCGGCCTGTCCTTTTCAAATCCGCTCGGCATGGCCGCCGGCTTTGACAAAAATGCCGAAGTGCCGGACGCGCTGCTGGCCTTAGGCTTTGGCTTTACCGAAATCGGCTCCATCACCCCCAGGCCGCAAAGCGGCAATCCGCAGCCTCGGGTGTTCCGCTTAAGCGAAGACACCGGCCTGATCAACCGACTGGGCTTCAACAATGAAGGCCATGAGGCCGCGCTGCACCGGCTGCGCGCGCGCGCGCCACATGGTATCGTGGGTGTAAATTTGGGTGCGAACAAGGATTCAACCGATCGCAGCGCCGATTATGTGAGCGGCATTCGCCGTTTTGCTGCGGTTGCGAGCTATTTTACCATCAATGTCTCCTCGCCCAACACGCCGGGCCTGCGGGATTTGCAGGGCGCACAGGCGCTGGACGACCTGCTGGCACGGGTTTTGGCGGCGCGCGACGCGGTCAGCGCAACGGCGGGTCGCCGTCCGGTTCTGCTGAAAATCGCGCCCGATCTGGCGCTGGAAGACCTTGATGATGCCGTGCGCATTGCCCGCCAGCGCGGCATTGACGGCATGATCATCTCCAACACCACCATTTCACGGCCTGCGGGCCTGCATGGGCCGGTGGCGGAAACCGGCGGCCTCTCCGGCAAGCCATTGTTTGCGCGCTCCACCCATATGCTGGCGCAGACCTATCTGCGTGTGGAGGGGCAGTTTCCGCTGATCGGGGTGGGCGGCATCCATGACGGCGCCAGCGCCTATGCTAAAATCGAAGCGGGGGCCAGCCTGTTGCAGCTCTATTCCGCGCTTGTGTTCAAAGGCTTAGACCTGATCAACGACATCAAGTCCGGCCTTCTGGCGGGGTTGGCGCGCAACGGCCATGCCCATATTGCAGCGGCAACAGGAACGAAAGCGAAAGACTGGGCGGCGCATAAAATTTAAGGCTCGCCCGCTTAAACCAAAGGCCTTTAATGCTTGTCAAAATCCGGCAGATTGACATGCTGCTCAAGGCGGCGCACGCGCGCTTCCAACTCGCTGATAATCATGCCATGGCCGATCACAGTGGAATGATAATCCACAACAGCGCGGCGCAGACCAACGATCTGGTCACGCGTATGCTTATGCTCGGCATCGTTTTGAGCCTGCATGGTCACTAAATCTGACGCAACATCGGCGCGCAGAGACTTCATCTCTGAGCGGACATTGGTAAATTCTTGTCTTGTCTCGTCACGGAACGCGGCCATTTCACTGCGGATACCGCGCAGCAACTCAAGCACAATATGTTCAGGTTCGCTCATTTCAGGTCCTTCAAGCTCTGTTCAAGCCGGCACCACAGAAAATTATAAGGCAAAATCAGTCATGCCACCCTCATGATTTAACGCCGTGGTGAAAACAGCCGGCTCACCAGCCAGACCGGCACAACCACCACCGCCCCCGCCAGAATATAATGCCCGGCCTCGCGCAGGGCATCAAAACCCATATCCCAGACATGCAGCATAATACGCTGGCTGATCTGCACCAGCTCCAGCGGGCGCAGGTCAAACCACACCATAACGAAGCCCACAATCAGAGACGCAACGCATAAACGCAACAGAACCAAGACAGGCTGTCCCTCGAACAAACGCCTCAACAC
Organism: Beijerinckiaceae bacterium; assembly: GCA_036723545.1. Taxonomy (GTDB): domain Bacteria; phylum Pseudomonadota; class Alphaproteobacteria; order Rhizobiales; family Beijerinckiaceae; genus JANXSV01. The sequence continues at coordinate 3,012 of DAIMHB010000046.1, read as the reverse complement.
ATCATTCTCCGTCACAAGGAATGCCGCCACGACACCGCTGCGGCCTCCGGCGCTCCTGCCAGTTTAGCTCATGGTTTCGGACTGTTCGAGCTCAATTTTCGAGGCGATGATCACCGCCTGTGTGCGGCTTTCCACACCCAGCTTCTGAAGAATGGCCGAGACATGGGCCTTGACGGTGGCTTCCGAAACGCTCAGCTCATAAGCAATCTGCTTGTTGAGCAGGCCTTCGGACAGCATCATCAGCACGCGCACCTGCTGCGGGGTGAGGCTGGCCATACGGCGGATAATGTCGGAGGTGTCCTTGTCCATAGGCGAGGCCAGATCCACATCCTGCGGGGTCCATGAACCGCCATCCAGAACCTGACGGATAGCCTGACGCATCAGCTCGACATCCAGTGTTTTAGGAATAAAACCCGCGGCACCAAAATCAATGCAGCGGCGAATCACGCCGCGATCCTGATTGCCGGACACCACAATCACCGGCACGCCGGGATATTGCGCCCGCAGATAGATCAAGCCGGAAAACCCGCGCACGCCGGGCATGTTGAGGTCCAGCAGCACCAGATCCGTATCCGAATGGGCGGCAAGATGGGCACTGGCTGCATTGAGATCCCCCGCCTCGAATATTTCGATATTCGGGCCTATCGGCGTGACAGCCTGCCGTAATGCCCCGCGAAACAGCGGGTGATCATCCGCAATCAGAATGCGGGTGGGAGCCTGCGACATTATTTGTTCTCCCTGATGTTTTATTTGATTTATAGAAACAACATAACCTAACGAAAGAGCGACGCAACAGGCGGATGGAACATACGAATATGGAGAATAATGTTTGTCTCAGCCTTTCAGCGCGTTCATAGTTGGGTGATCCTTATTTAACAGGATGAAACCAAACAAAAGCAATGGCTTTGACATAATTTTCATGACAATTTCGCCTGATTATACAACAGAACCGCATCAAAGCCCGCTTGCCAGCCTGACTCTGGCCGGTTTTGTATTTATGACCGGCTTTGCGACAGTGCTGGAACGTTTCGGCATCGGCGGCAGAGTGATTCTCCATGCTGAACTGGCACTAGTGCTGACAGCCCTGTGTGCTATGGCGTGGTTCTGCCGCACGATGGTGCTGAAACGTTTTTTCATCCCCTTTACCACCATAGGCAGGGTGCAGCGCATCGCCGCCGCCCTCACCTGGCTGCTGGGCGCAGGGCTGATGAGCGGCACAATGCTGTTTGCGCCCATTGGCATCCTGCTTCTCATCGGGCCCGGCCTGTTCACCGGCGCAGATTTTTCACTGCGGCAAAGTCTGAGCCACCGCTTTCCGGCTCTGGCCACCCGCATGGTCATCACTCTGGTGATTGTGGTCTCGGCGCTGGCACTGTCGGCAAGCGGATTTGAGGCTTGTGCGGATGTTCTGAGTGGCGGCTTCGAGATTTCCCATTCCAGCGCCCGCCTCCTCGTCTTCGGGGGGATTTTACTGCCGCTGCTGGCGGGAGGTTTCAGCGCGGTGCTGATGATCACCGCCTTTGCCCGCAGCCTGACGGTGCTGTCCCTCGGGCTGGCTCTGATCAATTCCGGCATGGCCAAGCCAGAGTTGAAGGATGCAGGATCGTTTTTTGCACCATTCTGGCCACAAAATGTCATTTTGCAGGTGCATGGTCTCCAGACCCTGAATTTTATTCCGCAAAACATCATCGACGGATTGGGGCTCATCTCGGCCTTCATGCTGTGTCTGGCCTTGAGTCTGGCGGCTGTGCAATGCTGCGCGGCCAATCTGACAGAGGGCGTCATACGTCATGACGTCAGCTTTGCCCCGCTGAGCAGTCAGCGGCTGGCGCGCAACCGGCTGGCGCTGATATGTATTCTGTCCCTATGTTGTTTTGCCCCAATGAACCACCATCTGGAACCAGATGCGGGGGTGCAGTTTTCGGCCTGCCTGAGTCTGGCGGGGCTAGGCCCGGTGCTGGCGCTCTCGCTCTGGCCACGGGCAAAATCAGAAGCGGCCTTGCTCACATTTTATGTGATGGGCGCGGCGCTGGGCGGCACATGGATTTATGATCATGATCATGTGGTGCAGACTCATCTGCTTTATGCCATGGTTGGCGGCGGACTGGCGACAGGCCTGATCAGCCTATGGTATGTTCTCTACCGATATCCGCGATTGAACCGGAAAATATCATGAGCAAGCAGTATAACCCATGAGTTTGATGCGCTTTCAAAGCTCAGGCCAGACCAATGCCGACCGCCGTTATGACTATGCCACAGGACTGGCCGAACAGGGCGATTTTGCAGCAGCGGCAGAGCTCTATGCGCAAACCCTTGAACTGGCTCCGGAATGGGCGGCCTGCTGGTTTGCCTATGGCAACATGCTGGAAAAGTTAAAGCGCACAGAGGAGGCCTGCGCCGCCTTTGCCAAGGTCATAGCCCTTATGCCGGAAGACCCCTTCGGCGCCGCGATGCACCTTTATAAGCTCGGCAAAACCGACAGTGTCAATCCTGCGGCCTATGTGACGGGACTTTTTGATCAATATGCCCCCCGCTTTGATGCCCATCTCGTCAAAGCCCTGCATTATCGCGGGCCGGAGCTGCTCTACAGCGCGCTGGAGCAGGCGGGCGGCTTTGCCCGCACATTCACCCGCTTTATCGATCTGGGCTGCGGCACCGGCCTGATGGCCAAAGCCTTAAAGGGTCAGTATGAGAGCGCCTGCGGTGTTGACCTGTCACCACAAATGATTCAGGAGGCGCGCAAATCCGGCCTGTACACAGAACTTCACACCGGAGACCTTCTCGATTTTCTGGCCAATCAGCGCGCAGACTCTGCCGATCTGATTCTGGCCGCGGATGTTTTTGTATATTGCGGTGATTTGTCCGATATTTTTGCGCAAGTCCGGCGCGTTCTGAACCTTGGCGATTATTTTGGCTTTTCCGTGCAACTGCCGGATGCAACAGCCAAGCCCACAGGTTTTCTTCTGGGAGACGATTACCGTTTTGCCCATTCCGAGGCTTATATATCTAACC